>CAZRYP010000027.1:3657-15659 GCA_964604295.1 uncultured Treponemataceae bacterium | reverse complement strand
CCGAAGGAAACCACGCTCTCCGATCTCGTCGTGAAGGGCGACTTCAACTCGATAAACAAGCTCCTCGCGGACAAGGAAAAGCTCAAGATCGAGGCCAATTCCAAGGACGGCCAGGGCTTGTACCCCCTCCACCACGCCGTCATCCAGGGCAATTCCCAGATCGCCGAAATTCTCATCGTGTTCGGATCCGCCCTGGATCTCAAGGATCCCACGGGCAAGACCCCTCTGCGCTACGCGATCGACCGCAAGCTCATACCCATGACGCGCATGCTCGTGGAGAGGGGAGCCGATCCCTTCATCGCCGACGTATCCGGCACCACCCCCGCGGAGGCCGTCCTGGGCTCGGGATCGGAGATGATAGCCGCCGTCTTCAACGCCAAGAACATCGACGCCTCGGGGCAGGACGGCAGGACAGTCCTCCACATGGCGGCCGACCGCCGCATGGTAGCCGAAACGGGGCTTCTCCTGGACCTCGGCACCTCGGTCCAGAGAAAGGACAAGGCTGACCGCACCGCCCTCCACCTGGCCCTCCTCTACCCCGAATACAAGGACGCGGCCATCATCGCGGAAAAGCTCATACTCCGCGGCGCCGCCGTCACGGGATTCCCGGAATACGACTGGTTCGCCACCACAGTCCGCTCGACGGACTTCAATACGGTCCGCTTCCCCAACGGCAACACCCCCCTGCACGAAGCCATATCCAAAGGCCAGCTGGGTTTCGCCGAGTTCCTCCTCTCGAAGGGACTCACTCCCAATATCAAGAACAGCGAGGGCAATACCCCCCTCCACGGCACAGTGAAGACTGGGTGGATCCCCGGAGCCGAACTCCTCCTGAAGAACGGGGCCGATCCCGATATAAGGGACGCTAAGAACAACACGCCTCTCCACCTTTCCGCTCCGGCCGCCTATCGCCTCGGCATGACCCAACTTCTCCTGCGCTACAAGGCCGACCCTTCCCTGAAGGACCAGGAAGGCAACACTGCCCTCCACAAGGCGGTCCGGCTGCCCTCCGAGCCCCTAATCGTCGAGGAACTCCTCAAAGCGGGCGCTCCCGTCAACTCTGCCAACCTGGAAGGGGATACCCCCCTCATGATCTGCGTCAAGACCGGGAACTACCAGTATGCCGATCCCCTCATCGTCGCGGGCGCCGACGTCTTCCTCCGCAACCTCGCGGGGCAGAGCCCCTTGTCCATCGCGGTGGGAAGGGGCACAGACGCCGTGGACAAGATCGTCCTCTCGACCAATGTCCTCCAGAGGGACAACATGGGCAACAGCGTGATAGCCACGGCCGTCGCCATGAAGGGTTCCCCGGAAGTCATCTCCCTTATCCTCTCCAAGGGAGCCGATCCCAACACGAGGAACAACTCCGGCGACAACGCCCTCCATGTGGCGGTACGGCTCAACCTGCCTGCCCAGGGGCTCCTCCTCATCAACGCCAAGGGCGACATATTCGCCTCGAACGCCTCGAAGGACACGCCCGTCTTCCTCGCCCTCGCCGCCTCCGACGGACCATACGACTGGTTCTTCATGCCCTCGGTCATCACCGCGAGGGACAGCAACGGGGACACGGTGGGCCATCTCGCGGCGCGCAAGGACCTGGCTGACGGGCTCGAGTACCTCCGTTCGAGGGGCACGGACCTCGAAGCCGTCAACACGGCCCGCGAGACCCTCCTCCATGCGGCCGTGCGCACCGATGCCGCAGAGGCCACGCGATATCTCATCGCGAACGGAGCCGTCCTTTCGGCCCGCGACATAAACGGAGACGCACCGCTCAACGTCGCCGTGCTCTCGGGCGCGAAGACCTGCCTCCAGGTCCTCGTGCTCTCCGGCGTCGACCTCGATGCCAGGAATTTCACGGGAGAAGCCGCCCTTCATCAGGCGGTACGGAAACAGAACGCCGGATTCGCCACCTATCTCGTGGACAGGGGGGCCAAGCTCGAATCGAGGGACAACAGGGGCCAGACCCCGCTCGCCGCAGCAGCCCGCGAAGCCCAGACCGCGATAGCCCAATACCTCATCAAGGCCGGCTCCCGCATCGACGCCCGCGACTATTCCGGCGCCACTCCCCTCTATCAGGCTGTGGAAACAGGCCAGCTCGACCTGATCCGGAGCCTCGTCCAGTCCAATGCCGATATCCTGGCCAGGAACGCCGCGGGGGACTTCCCCCTTCTCGCCTCCGTCAAGAAAGGCCAAACCGTGCTGAGGGAAATCCTGGGCTATGCGTCCATGGACAGGTCCGATTCGGAAGGCAAGACTCCCTTGAGGCTCCTGGTCGAAGCCAAGGCTCCGGCCGATATGCTCAAGCTCGCGCTGGGCGCCGGATCCGATCCCTCGAGCAGGGACAAATTCGCCAATACGCCCCTCCACGCGGCAGTCGGCCAGAAGGACTACATCACCGCAGGCACCCTTCTCGCCGCGGGGGCCGATCCCTTCGCGCCCAACTATCAGGGTGTGACGCCAATAGGCCTCGTCCTCGCCGACACGGCCCAGGGACTCAAGGATTTCGCGATGGCCGCGGGACTGAAAAAGACCGACATGCTCGGCGAAGGCTTCCTCCATTATGCCGTAAGGGCGGGAAAGCCGGAGGCGGTCAAGCTTCTCCTCGAACTGGGCGCCGACAGGAACGCGAAGAACATTTCAGGCGAGACGGCCTCCGACGTGGCGAGGACCAAGGGCGACGCGGGCATGATAGCCCTGTTCCAGTGATTCCCGCGCTTCGGTAGCATTCGGTAGCATATGAACGAGGGGGCCTTGCGGATGATTCCGCAAAGCCCCCTCGTTTCATGCATCATGCCCGCGTCGCCCGGACGGGGCGGACATTCACCGGATACGGAAAGTCCCTCTCAGCCTCCGCACTCCGACAGTTCCTTTCTCTGGCGCAATTTATCCAGGGCCCTCTCCTGGATCTGGCGCACACGCTCCCTTGTTATTCCGAGCACCTTCCCCGTTTCCTCGAGCGTGTGGGTCGACTCTCCCGAGAGTCCGTAGCGCAGCTTCAAGATCGTGGTTTCCCTTTCGCTCAGGCCTTCGAGCACGCACTCCAGGAGTTCCTTCATGGTCGTGGCGAAGGCTTCGGAATAGGGATCTATGCCCGTGTCGTCGCGTATCACATCGGAGAGAGAACTGCTGTTCTCGTCGTCGATGGCCGAATCCAGGCTGGCGGTATTCTGCGAGAACTCCATGACCTTGAGCACCTTCTGCCTCGTCATGTCCACGCGTCTGGCCAGCTCATCCACCTCGGGAGCCCTGCCCAGCTCCTGGGTCAGCTGCTTGGAGGCATAATAGCATTTGCGTATGGTATTGAGCATGTGGACCGGGATCCTGATGACCCTCCCCTGGTCAGCCAGGCTCTTGATGATAGCCTGCCGGATCCACCAAGTCGCGTAGGTGGAAAACCTGTACCCGCGGGAGTAGTCGAACCGCGCGACTGCTTCGAGGAGCCCTATGTTCCCCTCGTCTATCAGATCCAGAAGCCCGAGCCCCCTGTGCTGGTAGCTCTTGGCGATCGAAACGACGAGCCGCAGGTTGGAGCTTATCATGGTCTGTTTCGTGGCGGTGAGTTCCTGCTCGAGAAGCGCCAGCTCTCCTGTAGGATGGGGAGGCCCTTCCTGGACGGTTTCCTTCTTGAGCGAGGCTATCCTGACGGACTGTTCCTGTATATCCTTCCCGATCTTCTGCTCCTGTTCGGCGTTGAGAAGGGGGAATTTCGCTATCTGCAGAAGGTAGAGGGAGAGAGGGTCCTTTTCGCCCATATGATGTTTTTTCTTGTCGGGATGGATTTTCGAAGCGTGAAGGGATTCCCGTTTCAAGCCCGCGTGTGGAGAAAGAGTCTTGCGGGTTTCACCGATCGATTCTTTTTTGCCCATCGCCTTGCTTCTGTTCGACTTTTTCCCTGCCTCTCAATCGCACCATAGCATGAGTTGCGCAAGGATGGAAGGATGAAAATAACAAATCATTACAGAATCATGACAGAAAGGATGGACTCAGGCAGCCGCGGACGCGGGATCCCGGCACGCGGAGCTTCGGATACGCTCCCTGGAGATGGGGAAATCAGTCCCGAGGGGCCTGCGCGGGATCGATGGGCTGTCCGTTCCTGAACACGAAGAAATACGCTATAGGGGAGCCGTCCTTGGCATCCATGCCTATCCTTCCGATCTCCTTGCCCGAGGTGATCTGATCCCCCGTCTTCACGAAGAGGGTTTCGTTGCCTCCGTAGACATAGACATAGCCTGATTTGGCCTGGATGAATGCCACCTGGCTGAATCCTCTGGAAGGTCCGGCCGAGACGACCGTCCCCGAAGCGATAGCCTTGGCCGTCTCTCCGGATTTCACGCGGATCATGACTCCTTCCAGCTTTCCGTCCAGATACATGGCCTTGCCCTGCACCGGCCAGTTCAGTTTCATATCGACAGCCCTGTCCTGAGTCTTCACGGGGTCAGGCATCGGCACATAGGTCGGCGGCGCTGGAGGGATGGTGACGGGCGTCGCGGTCTTTGCGGCCGGGGCGCGGATCGTCGTAGTAGGGGAAGAGGGCGGCCTGAGGCTTGTCGATGTGGTCGATGCCGAGGCGGAGGCGGCCCCGGACGCCAGGGTCGTCGGGCCGGGAGCGATGGGCAGGGTCACGGCCTCCGCCGCCGGCGGCGTCGTGGACGGGCTCGGGGCTTTGACCGCCGTCCCCGGCACGATGAGGACATCCCCGATCTTGAGGACATAGCCCGCGGTGAGCTTGTTGGACGAGAGAAGCTCGGCGATGGTGATTCCGTACTGTTTGGAGATGCCGTAGAGGGTTTCGCCCTTGGACACGACATGGACCGAGGGAATGATGAGGACTGTGCCAACCTTCAGCTTGGTCGGATCTGAAATCCCGTTGGCCGAGGCCAGCGCCTCGTAGGAAACCTTGTACTTCCTGGATATGGAATAGAGGGTTTCACCCTTTTCCAGCGTATGCCTGAGGGGCTCCTGCGCGGTCGCGAAAATCGCGAGCGATATGAAGGCGCACGCCGCGATGGTTCTGAAAATGGCTTTTATCTTCATGGTACCTTTCTTGTATCGGCAGGTATGCTCACGGCATTGAGGAGCGAATCGGAAAAACTCCAGATCCCCGACATGACAAATATGGTCTACCCTGTCGAGGTTACGCTCTTTTCATTTTACCTTCAACCAGATAGAATTGTTCCTATACTTAACCAGGAGCAGTCGACAATGTCCGAGCGATCACCTTTGCACAACGCGCGCTTCGCATACATTCCCAAAATGCCCGAAATCTACTCGTCGCCCATCCAGGGAATCAAGGCCGTACCGACGGAAATCATCGAACCCAGGTACGACAAGGCAAGCCTGAAGGACAGTTTCCCCCACAGTTACGGAAAGCCGGCGATCAAATTCACCGCAGGAGACAACATTTTCGCCTCGAAAGCCCTGGTCGCGGGCGTCCTCCTGTCGGGCGGACCGGCCCCAGGTGGACACAATGTCATCGCGGGACTTTTCGACGGGCTCAAGCGCGGCTCTCCCCTGTCGAGGCTCATCGGATTCAAGGGGGGTCCCGGCGGCCTCGTGGACGACAAGTTCCTGGAGATCACCGCCGAACTCGTGGATTCCTACAGGAACACCGGCGGCTTCGACATGGTGGGCTCGGGGAGGACGAAGATCGAGACCCCGGCGCAGTTCGAGAAAGCCCTGGCCGTGGCGACGAACCACAAGCTCGACGCCCTCGTCATCGTCGGCGGCGACGACTCCAACACGAACGCCGCCCTCCTAGCCGAATATTTCGCTTCCCACGGCAGCGCCATCACCGTCGTCGGCGTCCCCAAGACCATAGACGGCGACCTGAAGAACGAATGGATCGAGGCATCCTTCGGCTTCGATACCGCCACCAAGACATACTCCGAGCTCATCGGCAACATATGCCGCGACGCTCCCTCGGGGAGGAAGTACTGGCATTTCATCAGGCTCATGGGCAGGTCGGCCTCCCATATCGCCCTGGAATGCGCCCTCCAGACGAGACCCAACATAGCCCTGATCTCGGAAGAGGTGGAAGCCAGGAAGATGAGCCTTTCCCAGATCGTCGATCTCATCGCCTCCTCGGTGACGGCCCGGGCGGCGAAGGGGGAAAATTTCGGGGTCGTCCTCATCCCCGAAGGTCTCATAGAATTCGTCCCCGAAATGAAGACCCTGATAGCCGGCATCAACGAGCTTCTTGCCAAGGACGAGGGAACTTTCAAGGCCATTCCGACCGTGGAAGCCCAGAAAACCTTCATCGCCGCGGGACTGGGCGCCGAGTCGGCCCGCCTCTTCTCGTCCCTCCCCGGCGATATAAGCGCCCAGCTCTGTTGGGACAGGGACCCCCACGGGAATGTCCAGGTCTCGAGAATTGAGACTGAAAAGCTTCTGGTGGCCATGGTGAGGGAGAGACTGGGAAGGATGGCGGCCGAGGGCGGCTACGGCGGCAAATTCGACTGGCAGACCCACTTCATGGGCTACGAAGGCCGCTGCGCCTTTCCCACGAACTTCGACGCGGACTATTGCTGGTCCCTGGGATTCACCGCCTATCTCCTCGCGCTCTACGGCTTCTCGGGCTACATAGCCTCGATCCGCAACCTCGCCGCTCCCGCGGGCGAATGGATTCCGGGCGGCATTCCCCTCGTCTCCATGATGAACATAGAGCACAGGCACGGCGCCGACAAGCCCGTCATCCGCAAAGCCCTCGTGGAACTGGACGGCAAGCCCTTCCGCTTCTTCGCCGAGCAGCGGGACAAATGGTCCCTTTCTTCGGATTACCGGCTGCCGGGGAGCATCCAGTACTTCGGCCCGCCGGCCGTCACCGACATGCCGAGCCTCATCATCCAGATCGAACGGAGCTGAGCGAATGAAAAGAACCTTGGTCGTCCTTGCCGTCCTTCTGTCCCTGGCCTCGCGGGCCGGATCCCAGGACATCGTCACCGCGGAACAGTTCTTTCTCAGAGTCTCCGACAGGTACGCCGAAGTCGACGACTACGAAGCGGCCATCGCTATTTCCAACGCCAGCCAGCCGATGTCGGGAAAACTCTATTTCAAGTCCCCCTCACTGTTGCGCATAGATTTCAACCAACCGCCCGAACAGGTGATCGTCTTCGACGGCGAAAGGCTCGTCGTGTACATACCCCAGTACAGGGCCGTTCTCCAGCAGGAGACGGGAAGCGCCGGACTCGGGGCGGGCGCGGCTTCCCTCGCGTCCAGGGAAGGGCTCGCCATGATGAAGCGCAACTATACGGTCGCCTGGGAGACTTCCCCCCAGGCGGTGCCGCTCGATCCGGGTTCGCAGGAGATGGTGCACAAGCTCCTCCTCACCAGGAAGACAGTGGCGGAGGGGTTCAAGACGATAAGGATATCCGTCTCCGAATCCAATCTCCTCATACGCCGCATCGAAGGCTGGACGGTGGCCAACGAGAGGATCGGCTTCGATCTCACCTCGGTGAGGCTGAACCAGAACATACCGGCGACGAGATTCCTTTACGACGCTCCGGCGAGCGCCAACGTATACAACAATTTTCTGTTCCAATAGCGCGCCCCAGGGCGCAAGGTGAAGAAGTCCTGATGGCCAAGATAGGATCGAAACTGCAGGAAACGAGACTCAGGAAGGGACTTACCCTCGACAGGATAGCCGACGATACCAACATCAGCGTGAGGTTTTTGTCCAAAATCGAGAATGACGATTTCACGGGTTTCCCCGGCGAACCCTATGTCGTGGGCTTCATACGGAATTACGCGGAATACCTCGGGATGAATCCCGAAGGCGTCGTGGCGCTCTACAGGAGCGAGACCGAGGATTCCCCCGTCCAGGAACCGCCCCCCGTTCCCGCGACGCAGGATCCGGTCCGGGCGAAACCCTCGCCGCGGACCGAAGCCGAAACCTCTTCCGCGGCTCATGGCCCCGCGGAAAATCCGAAAACGCCCGCGGGCGACACAATCGCGAGAACCCGGGACCTCGGGACAGGCACCGCCCCGGACGGGACAGCCCTCTCCCCGTCCAAGCCCAGGAAGCCGAGAAAACCCAGAACGACGGCTGAGAATACTCCCGAAGAAAGGCCCGAGGCGAAGTACTCCCCCGCGGGGGACAAGCCGGCCGTCGACGGGAAGGAACACAAGCCGATCCCAAGGGCGGCTCCCCCAAGCCCGCCTTCAGGGAAGAAACTCTCCCTGCCGGCCCTGCGCGCAGGCTTGCTGAGCGTGGCGGCCATCGCCATAGTCGTCAGCGCCCTGCTCTGGATCGTGGCGGGAGGGAGATCGGCCGTCGGAAAGCCGGGTGCCGAAAACAAGGGGCCGGCCGAATACAGGGTGGAGGGCGGGCCTTTCGAGATGCGGCTCTACGTGGGCGACAGCCTTCTCGTTCCCCTCGGGAACGAGGTATACAAGATCAGGCTGGAATCGATAGGCGACGCCGTAGGCCTGGAGACTCCCTTCGGTCCGTTCAAGCTGTCCCTTGGCGAGACCGGCCCCATCGATCCCGACAAGAACGGATCGCCCGACGCTTCCCTCATCATCGGCGATTTCGAGAAAAACCGTCCCGCCTCCGGCGCCCTCATACGGCTGGAATTCGCCCCTCCCGAAACGGGAGGGACCCAGCAGGCCGAGGTGACCATACCGGAGACCCCGGGTCCCGACAAGACAGTCTCCGCTGACAACGTGATCCTGAGGTCGACGCTCGGACCCTACCCCTTCGTCGTCCAGGTAAGCTTCAGGGGCAATTGTCTCTTCCGCTACGAAGCAGACAGGAAGGAGTGGGTGGAAAAATACTACTCCAAGGGCGAGAGCGTCACGATAAACGCGAGCAACGCGCTCACCGTATGGGCATCGAACGCCCAGGCCGCCAAATTGACCTTCCAGGCTTCCGGCGGCAAGACAGCCGACCTGGAGATAGGCGCCCCCGGGGAGATTTCGGTCAAGCGCATCGCCTGGTCCCGCGCGGAAAGCTCCTGGGCTCTCATCTCCTCGGACTTGGATTGAGGACATAGTGAAGTTCTACATAGATCAGCACGGCTGCGCGAAGAACCAGGTGGACGGCGAGGAGTTGGTCGCCCGGCTCGAGGCCGAGGGGCACGAGTACGTGGGTGAAGGAGCGCAGGCCGACCTCATCATCGTCAATACCTGCGGGTTCATCGAGTCGGCCAAGCGCGAATCCATCGACGCAGTCATCGGCATCAAGTCCCAGTGGCCGGACAAGAAGGTCCTGGTGGCGGGCTGCCTCGCCCAACGCTACCCCGGGGAACTGATCGGTGACATGGCGGAAGCCGACGGCATATTCGGCAACGCCGATCTGTCCCTCGTGGGAGAGGCCGCCTGCCTCACCATGAGAGGGGAAAGGCCCGCCATCGCCCCGGCCCAGCCCGGCGTCATAGATACGCGCTTCTATAAACGGAAAAGGCTTTTCGACTTTCCCGGCGTGGCCCACGTCAAGATCACCGAGGGCTGCGGGAACCGGTGCACCTATTGCGCCATACCCCTCATCAGGGGCGAACTCAGGTCGAGGTCGATCGAGGATGTGGTGGATGAGTGCCGAGCCCTTGTCGGAAGCGGCATCCACGAAATCAACCTCATAGGCCAGGATCTCGGAGCCTATGGCGACGATCTTCGCACCCGACCAGAAACGGCCGCCGGCCACGAAGGCGCTGAGGGCGGCGCCGCGAGCGCCGGTCCCGACCTCCCCGCCCTCCTCGGGGAATTGAGCTCGCTCGAAGGGGATTTCAGGATCCGCGTTCTCTATATCCATCCGGACCATTTCCCCTCGGGCATACTGGATGTCATGGCCGGGGACCCCCGGATACTGCCCTACTTCGACTTGCCCTTCCAGCATGCCTCCGAGCCTCTCCTCAAGGCGATGAACAGGAAGGGCTCCTCGCGGAAATACCTGGATCTCATCACGACGATCAGGGCGACCCTTCCCGAATCCATGATCCGCTCGACCTTTCTCGTAGGCTTCCCCGGCGAGACGGACGAGGATTTCAGGGTCCTGCGCGACTTCCAGGACGAGGCAAGACTGGACTGGCTCGGGGTCTTCACCTATTCCCGCGAGGAAGGCACGCCGGCCTATTCCATGAAGGGAAGGGTCGCCAAGAAGCTGGCGGTCCTGCGCAAGAACCTCGTCGAGTCGGCCCAGGAAGCCATCACTTCCGCCCGCCTCCAGCGCTTCATCGGAGCCGAGGTGGAGGTGATCGCGGAAGAACCCGTCGAGGGTTCCCCGCTGACCCTGGGAAGGACATGGATGCAGGCTCCCGATGTCGACGGCCTCACCGTGCTCAAGATGAACCTCGCGCCGGGCGAACGCCGCAGGGCGCGCATTGTCGCCGTCAACGGAGTCGATTTCGAGGCCGAACCGATCGGGGACGGAGCCTGATGCCCGCCGAAAGCGCTCTGCCGCCCTATCTTTCCAGCCTCAATCCGGAGCAGCTGGAAGCCGTCCTCCACCAAGGCTCGCCCCTCCTCATCCTCGCTGGCGCGGGTACGGGGAAAACCAGGGTTATCACGACGAAGATAGCCTATCTCGTGAAGGAGAGGGGCTTCCAGCCCGAGTCCATCCTCGCCGTCACCTTCACCAACAAGGCGGCCCGGGAGATGAGGGAAAGGGCGGCCGCCCTCGAACCCCGCTGCGAGAGGGCCGTCATCAGGACCTTCCACTCCTTCGGCGCATGGTTCCTCCGGAGGAATGCGGCCGCCCTCGGCCTCGACTCGAACTTCGTCATCTACGACGACGGGGATTCGGCCGAGCTCATACATTCCTCCCTCCCCCAAATGAGCAAGCAGGAATGCAAGCGCTACGCCTCCCTCATCGCGCGAGCCAAGGACTACGGCCTGGATCCCGACTCCCCCACCCTCACGGCCACCATCAGGGACGAGGATTTCAGGCGGATCTACGCTCTCTACGAGCGTCGCCTCAGGGATACCGGCAACGTGGATTTCGGGGATCTCATCCACCTTCCGGCGAAAATTCTCGCCTCCGATGAGGCGATAGCCGCGAGGACGAAGCAGAGGTTCAGGGTGATTCTCGTCGACGAGTACCAGGACTCGAACGTCGCCCAGTTCCTCCTTCTCCAGAGGCTGGCGGGTCCGGGAACCTATGTATGCGTGGTGGGCGACGACGACCAATCCATCTACAGGTTCCGCGGCGCCGAAATCAAGAATATACTTTCTTTCTCCAAGATCTTCCCCGGGACGAAGACCGTCAAGCTCGAACGCAACTACAGGTCATACCAGACAATTCTGGACATTGCGGGAAACGTGGTGTCGCACAACTCGGGAAGGCTGGGCAAGACATTGCGCGCCACCAAGCCGGGCGGAAGCAAGCCCCAGCTGGCCCTCCTGGACGACCAGGACCAGGAGGTGGAATTCTGCGCGCGCGTCATTCGCGCCCACGAGAAAAAGGGAGGCCGCCTCTCCGACATAGCCATCCTCTACAGGACGAACGCCCAGTCCCTCGCCTTCGAGAAGGAATTCCCCAGGAAGGGCCTGGCGTACAAGCTGGTCGGAGCCCTGCGCTTCTACGAGCGCGAGGAAGTGAAGGACATCCTCGCCTACCTGGCTCTCGTCCTCAATCCTCGCGACGAGATAGCCTTCAGGCGTGTGGTCAACAAGCCCGCGAGGGGTTTGGGCGAGGGCAGCGTCGACACCATACTCGACAAGGCCATGGGCAGGGGGAGATCGGTGCTCGAAGCCTGCAGGGAGAGCAGGGATTCCATGAGAGGCAAGGGCAAGGCCGGGCTGGACCAGTTCCTCGCACTGATGGACCGCGCTTCCCTCCTCCTGGGCGACCCCGGCCCCGCGGGGGGCAGCCCTTCCAGGACCGCGGATCCCGAGGGAACCGCAGGTCCCTACTCCCTTTCCGATGGAGGCAAGGCCAACCAGGACAAGGGCTCCTCCTCCCTGGGCATCCTCCTCGAAACCATCATCAAGGAAAGCGGCCTCGCGGGATACCACAAGGACCAGGATGCGATCGCAGGCACACAGAAGCTCGCGAACATGGAAGAGCTCGT
>CAZRYP010000027.1:0-3647 GCA_964604295.1 uncultured Treponemataceae bacterium | reverse complement strand
TCAACGCCGCTTCCCTCTATCCCCTGGTCAGGGAAGGCCTGGCGGAATTCCTCGAGACCATAGAGCTCGACAGGAGCTTCCAGGCCGAGGACGGAACCGGCCCGAGGGACTCCGTCACCCTCATCACCATGCACAATACCAAGGGACTCGAGTTCCCCCTCGTCATCGTCACGGGCCTGGAGCAGGGCCTCTTCCCTCGCGAGGACGAGGAAGGCGAGGATCTCGAGGAGCAGAGGCGCCTCTTCTATGTCGCCCTGACGCGGGCCAAGGACACGCTCTTCCTGAGCGCCTGCCGCTGGCGACGGATCAGGGGGAGGCTCTTCGAGACGACGCCTTCGCGCTTCCTGACCGAAATGGACCCGTCGATGTACGAATTCTGGAAGAGCGGAGCCAGCGTATCCAGACCCATGCCCGCCCATTTTCCCCGGTCCCTGCCCTCGCCTAGTCCGGCCTCGCGCGTCCTTCCCTCCTCGGGGGCCGCCCCGCGAGCCGGATCCTATGGCGGGCAGTCCCCGCAGAAGGCGGCCCCGGCAAGCGCCGCGGCGGGCTCGGAGTGGAAACAGGGTCAGGCTGTATACCATGACGAGTACGGCCAGGGTGCCATCATCAAGGTCGGGATGACGGAGAGCTCCGGTCCGCTGGTCATCGTCCAGTTCGAATCGGGTAAGATAGCCCAGTTCTTCCCCAAATACACGAGGAAGCTGGAGAGGATCAAGGAATGACGCTACTGTTTCCCCGGGAGGCTTCGCGCCTCCTCTCCGCCCTTCCTGTCATCAAGAGGGCCCGCGGCTGGAGGCTCTACGCTTCCGACGGCTCCCGCTACCTCGACCTCTGCGCCGATGGCGGCAGGACGGTCCTCGGAAGGAGGAACGGCGAATCCGGCAGGGTAGCCAAGGAAGCCATCGACAGGGGACTTGTCTCCGGCTTTCCCTCGTTCTGGAAGAAAAGGCTGGAAAAGCAGATTTTGGACTGGCTCCCGGGCTATGCCGGAACCTTTTTCTTCGCTTCGGAGGCCGAGGCCCTGCTCGCCCTGGCCATGGCGGACGAGGGTTTCGCCTCGGCCCTCCGGGGGGGCAAGCCCCTGGCGGAGGCGCTGAGCGCCTTTTCGGAAAACCTCCGCGTCGAGAGACCTTTCGGGAAATACAGAAGGGAAGGAAGCGGCGAAACGCATGCATCGGCCGCCGACGGGCGATATGCCCTCGCCCTGCTCCCCCTCGCGCCGGCCTGGAGCTTCGGCATTCTCCTGGGCAGATCGGGAGAGGACATCTCGACCCTGGCCGAGCGGATCTGGGGAGGGGGGGATGGAGGGAAGAATGGCGGCGCGGTTATGGCGGCACCCATCCCGGCCGTGAGGCTGGCAGCCGCCGCCCGCTCCCTTTCCGATTTCGTCGCTCTCGACTCGAGCCTGGATGAAAAACGCTGGGCCGCCATCGATCCCTTCATAGACGGCCTCTTCGTCCGTTCCGGTCCCTGGCTCTACCCCGCCTATCCCGAAGCCGAGCACGGCCGGGTATTCTCAGCCTGCCTGAATGAGGGCATCCTGATTTCGCCCGTCTACGGTGAACCTTCCATCGTTCCGCCCGAGTTCAATGCAGGGGAAGTATCGGCGCTGAAGTCCATCCCGAGGGTTTAGGGCGCAGATCCCGCTCATGCGCGACCCCGCTCCATGGTGAGAAGCCTGAGCATGACGACCCCGCCGATTATGAGAAGACCGCCCAAAATCCTGTTCACGGTAAGTTCCTCGCCCAGGAAGAGGGAGGAGACGAGAATCGTGATCACCGGCTCCACCGTGCTCACGAGGGATGTATTCGCGGCTCCCGACCTTCTCATCGCAGCGAAGAGGGCCGTGATGGGGAGGACGGTGGCCAGGAGGGAGATGGCCGCCACGAATGCCCATTCCTCCGGACCTGAGGGCGCCTTGACCCTCATTCCGGAGAGTATGACCCAGGTCCAGTAGGAGGCGCCTGCCACCGTCATCAAGACGGCCGTCGAGAAAAAGGAATCGAATTTCGCGAAAATCTTCTCTCCCCATACCAGATAAGCCCCGTAGGCGAAGGCGACGAGGACGGCCAGGAGGAGCCCGGTGAGAGGATAGGAGCCGGGAGCGAAAAAGGTGACGACACAGCCCAGAAAACTCAGCGCGAGGGCGGCGAGCTGTCCGGCCGAAGGCTTGCGCTTCAGGAAGAGGGCGGTCAGGAGCAATACGAAGGCCGGATAGAGATAGAGAAGGAGGCTGGTGATGCCCGGGGCGAGCAGCTTGACCGTGAGAAAATAAAGCCCGGCCTGGGGCGTGAAGCCGACGAGGGCAAGGAGGAGAAGGCCCGCTACGGATCTTCCCGATGGGCCGGAGCGGCCGGACCAGCCCTGGCCAACTGGCCCGCCCTGGCCGCCCGGCTTCCCCGGTCCACCCTTTCTGCCCTTTCCGCCCACCCAGCTTCTGATGCCCAGGAAGGACCAGAGGAAAAGGGAGGCGATGCTGAAGCGCCAGGCGAGCGTCTGGGGCACGGAAAGCCCGAATCCGTAGAGCTTGGTGGCGAATATGCCGAGGGTCGAGAATCCGAGCGCGGAAACGAGGGCATAGCCGATTCCGGCGCCGCCGAGTCCTTCCGCTCCCTGCGCCCCGATTCCGGCGGGGGCCGTTTTCATGACTCCGTATCGAACACGGCGCGCCCGGGAGCCAGGGAGGAGAGATCCACCCCTTCCCTGAGCTTTTCGGCCTCTTCCTGGGTCCTTGCGATTTCCCCGTACCTGTATCCGCCTGAATCGGGTTCGGCGCCAGACCAGGCCGCGAGCTTCCGGGCGATTTTTTCCGTCGCCCCGGAGTCGGCCGGCCTGGCTTCGTCCACGGAGATGGCGAGGCTCTCGGGCTTGAAGGTTCCGCGTGAAGCCAACACATTCCCGTAGACGAGACGCCTGAGATTCTCAAGCTTGATCAGCTCGTCCCTCGCCTTCTGCCTGAGGGAGCGGAGGACGGGTATGCCGAAGAAAAGGGCGGAAAACGCGAGGGGAACGATGCCGAGACCCCAGAAGATGCCGGGAAGGGGATTGGCCGAGCCGAGCAGCTGGAACAGGTAGCCTGTCGCCGAGTAGAGGAAGGGAAAACCGCCTCGGAGGGCGAGCCCTTTGGCCGTCGACACGTAGAAAGCCCCCCCCACCGAGACCGCGTTGAAGAGGAAATAGCCGCCGAAAGCCAGGTTGAACACGTTGATGAGCCTGAAGATATTGTCGGCCTTGGGCGTATTGGAAGAGAATTTGCCGAGGCGTTTCAGGGCCACGCTCGACCCCAGCAGTTCAGGTGTGGTTCCCAGCCTGGCCAGGAGCCTGGGGAAGCTGAAATACAGGGCTCCCGCTTCGGATACTTCGGGATTTCCCTCGAATTCGAGAAGATATTTGTTGATGGCGAGTTCGGCATCGAGGGGTTCCAGTCCGGTTATAGCCATGAACTCGGGCATGGTGATGATGCCCTTGTGGGTCTGGAGGAAGGCTATGACCGCCTTCTTTTCCACTTCCGCCCAATTTCCGTTGGGGTCACCGTCGCCGAAGACGTGGGAGAAAATCGCCTTGTAGAGGGGCCTGCGCTGACGCCTGTCCAAGGCCTGCCTGTTCCTGGTTTCGGGACCCTTGAAGAATTCCGAGTAGAACCATAT
>CAZRYP010000026.1:0-15693 GCA_964604295.1 uncultured Treponemataceae bacterium | reverse complement strand
CCATTTTCGCAGAAGCCATGACGGATCTGGAAATGTACGGAAAGGTCTGCGCGGCCGTGAAGGCGCCCGTCCTCGCCAACCTCACCGAGTTCGGCGCCACGCCGTACTTCACGAGGGAGCAGTTGCGCGGCCAGGGCGTCGCGATGCTCCTCTACCCCCTTTCCGCCACTCGCGCCATGCAGCGAGCGGCGCTGGAAGTGGTGCGAGTCACCCGTGAGCGCGGCACCCAGGAAAGCGCCCTCGATCTCATGCAGACTCGTGCCGAACTCTATGACTTCCTTAACTACACAGCCTATGAGGGAAAGCTCGACGCGCTATACGTAAATAAAACGGATTAGCGCTACCTTCACTTTCTCGTAGCGAAACGAGGAGTCTACGGCTTATATAGCGTCATGGATGACGCAAATCGCGTGACTCTTTCATAGGTATTTCCTATGGACTCAATCGGAAAAATATATTTTATATATCAAAAAACCGATGCTATTATAAAAACTCATTGAGAATGCGATTAGCTGTTTCTTAAGGACATACGATACGGCGAGCCAGAGTCCGGCAGCGATCGAATAGTAGGAGGAGGGATTATGAAACGAATAGCGGCATTGATAGGGATGGTATGCGCTTTTAGTGCTGTCGTTTTCGCGGCTGATGTATCTATCCAAGGATTCCCGAAAAAAAGCATAAAAATCATTGTCCCATTCGCGCCTGGCGGCGGTACGGATATCACTGCTCGCATGTTCGCTGACGCTGCCGGTAAGGACTTTTTTAATGGACATCCTCTTGTGGTCGAAAACATGGAAGGCGGCGGCGCGGTCATCGGACAAACGTATGTCGCTAAAACCGCTCCAGCGGACGGCTACACTGTCATGCTTTTTACCAGCTCGGCGATCAACAATTCCATATTGAAGAAAGTCAATTACTCCTATAAGGATTTCAAGCCTATCATCATGGTCAATCCTGACGCCGAGATCGTGTGCGTTCCGGTAAAAAACAGCAAATTCAAAACTATGAAAGAATTTATTGAATATGCCCAGCAAAACTATGTTTTGGTATCCACCCCGGGTCATTCTTCCGGACACCATATCAGAGCGATGAATATGGCGCGCTTGATGAACCTGAAGTTCAAGTATTTGCATAACGGCAGCGCCGCCGTGCAAGTTCAGCAACTGATGGGCGGACATTGTGACGTAGCCTTCATGACTGTTTCGGAGGCGGATGGAGCGATTGCCGGCGGAAGCGCTATCGCCTTGGGCGTAATGAGCAACGAACGCGTCGCCACCATCCCCGATGTCCCGACTTTCAAGGAACTTGGCTATGATGGCTGGGTCGATGGCGCGTCCAGGGGCTTCGCGATACGCGCCGATACTCCTGACCCAATCTACAACTATATCGTGGAAGAATTTAGGAAGATCGCCATCTCCGAACGGTTCACGAAGAAAATGAAGGATGGCGGAATGATCTATGCGGCGGACACTCCGGCAGAATTCCAGAGATATATCGATTTTACGGCTGACGCCATCACGGCGCTGAAAGATGTACTTCTGGGTCCTGCAAAATAGCTTTTCCCCAAGAATTGTGGCGATGATGCAAAATGCACCCTGGGCTTTCTTGCCCCAGGGTGCTCTATTGAGACAAAAACCTGCGGGCGACTCAACTTCCAGCAACATTATTTATCTCTTGAGAATTTTCAGAATCGAATATCCGGGAGGTTTCGCATGGAGAAGAAAAAACTTCTCATAGATCTGTCGATGCCGATAGCGTTCATTGCCTTATCGTTATGGATGATCATCGAATCCGCGACATTCACCGGCGAAGAAGGCGGATTCCCCACGTTGATAGGATACTTCATGTTAATCGTGGCTCTCTTCATCCTTCTCACCACGCTTAAGCAGAAAGAGTCAAAGGTCAATTTCAAAAACATCAACAAGAGGAAAGTCATCGAAGTCTTGGTAGCCCTGGCATTATACGTCGCGATGTTCAAATTGATTGGATATGTCCTATCCACCTTCCTTCTTTGTGCGTTTGTGATTACCACCCTGGGATATAAAAACCACAAACTGACCGCATTCACATCGGCTGGCGTGACGTTGGTCGTTTTCGTTCTCTTCAAGATAGTGTTGGGCGTTCCATTGCCACTTTTATTCCTGGATTTTTAAGGAGGTTCCCATGATCGAAGGAATAATGGCAGGCGCTCAAGCCCTGCTTAATCCCGTTGTTCTTGCGGTGCTTTTTGCTGGAGTCTTCATAGGATTGACCGTTGGGGCTATACCGGGGATCAATGACTCCATAGCCATCGCGGTCCTCATCCCTGTAACGTTTGGCATGAATCCGTTTGTCGCGCTTGCGCTGTTGGTCGGTATTTATACCGCTTCCGCCAGTGGCGGCTCCATACCCGCAATTCTAGTGGAGATACCAGGGACCGTTTCGGCGATGATGACATCGACCGACGGGTACCCGATGATGAAGAAAGGCAAGGGCGGACTCGCGTTGAGCATCGCGATGCAGAGCTCTTTCGTCGGCGGCATATCGAGCGCCATCGTGCTTCTTTTCTTCGCGCCTCTCCTCGCCCAGCAGGCTTTGAGGATTGGACCACCGGAATACTTCATGCTGGCGGTCCTCGGCTTGAGCACCGTGATTGGCATGGCGAGCAACAATATAAGCAAGAATCTGATTTCTATGGCGTTCGGCCTATGGCTGTCCACAATCGGGATGAGTCCCCAGGCAGGCACCGCCCGCTTTACATTCGGTACATATACGTTGCTGGATGGCATCCCCCTTATTCCTCGAATGATCGGTTTGTTCGGCGTCACTTCAGTGCTGAAGATCGCCGAGAGTTTGAAAGGGGTCGGGAATATTGAATCGATGCCCGCTGTCGACAAGGTGAAGTTCCTCGATTGGCCGATGGTGAAGCGATTGACCCCTACATGGATACGATCGAGCATCATTGGCAACATAATCGGGATCATCCCGGGTGCCGGCATGAGCATGGCAACCTTCATCTCGTATAACGAAGCCGCTCGTGTCAATAAAAAAATGCAGTTCGGCACCGGCATACCGGAGGGCATCGCCGCACCCGAATCAGCGAACAACGCAGTCGTTGCGAGCTCGATGGTCCCGCTGCTCTCGTTGGGAATACCGGGCAACAACACTTCCGCCCTCTTCATCGGAGCCTTGATGATCCAGGGGATACGCGTCGGCCCGACACTTTTCCAGGACAACCCGAGCATGTCGTACATGATAATCCTTGGTTTCATAGCTGCCAACCTTATCATGTTCCCCATGAGCCTGATTTACTGCAACATATTCGCGAGACCCGTTCTGAAACTGAAGCAGGAAATACTCAGCGGCATCATCCTCGTGCTCTGCCTCACGGGAGCCTTCGCGATCAGCAACAACCTCTTCCACGTCGGAATCGCCGTGGTATTCGGCCTCGTCGGCTATCTGTTCCACAAGTTCAAGATTCCCCAGTCGCCCCTCATCCTGGCCTCCATACTAGGAACCATGATGGAAAGCAACTGGATCCAGTCGATGGTGTTCGGGAACAATTCGCTGTCGATCTTCGTCACGAGACCTATCAGCCTTTTCCTCATCTTTGCTTCCGCCTTCTGTTTCGGCATGCCGCTCCTCAGAAAGTACAAGGAAAAGAAAAGCGCGGGCACAACCGCATGAACATCTTGCGATAGGAGACAGCCGACCATGAGATACAATTTCGATGAGGTGATAGACCGCAGGAATACGCAAAGCTCCAAATGGGACAATGTCGGAGCGCGTGTGGGAAACCGGAATGCCCTCCCTATGTGGGTGGCCGATACCGATTTCAGATGCCCGCAGCCTGTCGTCGATGCCGTCAGGGCGCGCGTCGAGCATATGATATACGGGTACCCGTTTGTCGTTCCAGAATTCCGTCAAGCCACCATTGAATGGATAGAGAAACGCCATGGATGGAAGCTCGAGCCTGAGTGGATAGTCTTCGCCACAGGCATAGTCCCTGTGTTCAATACGATGATCCAGGCGTTCACCGAGCCCGGCGATGAGGTGATAATACAAGGCCCCGTGTATCATCCTTTCGGCTTCGCGATCGTCGACAATGACCGCGCGATCAGCGACAACAGCCTCGTGTACCAGGACGGAAAATACTCCATCGATTTCGCGGACCTCGAGCGCCGTGCTGCCAGCCCAAAAGCGAAATTGATGATCCTCTGCAACCCGCACAACCCCGTCGGGAGAGCCTGGCGGGAAGACGAGTTGCGGCGGATGGCGGAGATATGCCTGAAAAACGGCGTGATCATCATCAGCGACGAAATTCATTCGGATCTAGTACTTTTCGGCTCAAAGCATATTCCCATCGGATCGCTCGACACCCGATTTGCCATGAATTCAGTCACCTGCTATGCTCCTTCCAAAACATTCAATACGGCTGGATTGCGCGGGTCGGGGATAGTGGCGCCCAATTCAGAAATCCGCAAAAAACTCGAGATGCAATTCAAGAAAAACAGGAGCATCCAGCAAAACGTTTTCGCCGTTCCCGCATATGTGGCGGCATATACCCAATGCGAAGATTATGTCGATCAGCTGATCCCCTACTTGGAGAATAACGTCCTCTTCCTGGACGATTTTCTCAGGAAGAATATGCCGAAGATCAGGCTGGTCCACCCCGAGGCGACCTATCTGATGTGGCTCGATTGCGGGGAACTCGGCATACACGGCGACGAGCTGGCCGACTTTTTTATCAACCGGAGCCTTGTCGCCGTGAGCCGCGGCGACAGCTTCGGGCATGAAGGCAAGAGTTTCGTCAGGCTGAATGTTGGCTGCCCAATATCGACACTAAAGAAAGCATTGGAGCAAATCTTCGAGCAATATCGCAAGAGCTACTGATAAGGCGGCAATGGTTGCTGGAGCAATGAATGAACCCCTACCTGAAGCGCTTTCTTCCGTTTATTGATTTTTTAACGGAAGTTCTGGGGGCCGATGCGGAGATAATTCTCTATGATGTGTTTGATATAGCTGAAACCAATGTCCCCATGCACAGCAATCAATCGCATGCCCCAGGGCCCAAGCCGCCTATAGCATGCCTTTTGTCGAAGATTCTCGAATCAGGAACGTTTATTGACAAGGATTTTATCGCCAACTGCCGTGGATTTTCAGCGTCTGGGAAAACCTTGAAATCATCCGCTTGCGTGATCCGAGATAATGAGCGCAAAGCCGTAGGCTTACTCTGCATCAATATCAACGACAACGAAATCATCCGGTTCAGATCCTATCAAGATAGAATAATAAGACTTCCTGTAGAAGGTGCTGAGCGGAGCATCGTCGAACGATTTTACCAGACGATAGGAATTGCCATCGCGAAAGTCGGGCTATCCCCAGAGCTTATGTCTTTGGATGAAAAGATTTCAATCGTTAAATTTTTGAACGCCGACGGTGTTTTTTTGTTCAAAGATGCGGTAGGTAAAGTCGCGAGTAAGCTGAAAGTCTCTGAAGCAACATTGTATCGATACATCAAGAAAGCCAAAAAAGGGGTAACGCACAATGAAAACGGTAATATCCACTGAGAAAGCGCCAAAGGCAATCGGTCCCTATTCCCAGGGGGTTCGCGCAGGAGAATTTCTTTTTATATCGGGACAGCTACCCATCGATCCGGAAGTTGGGATGATGGCCGCAAAGGATATCTCGGCACAAACGAGGCAATCATTGGAAAACATCAAAAGCATCCTGGAAGCCTCGGGGATGGCGATGGAAGATGTCGTGAAAACAAGCGTCTATCTGTCCGACATGAATAATTTCAAACAGATGAATGAGGTATACTCTGGCTTTTTTATTGGACAGTTTCCCGCGAGAGTGGCTATGGAGGTCTCGAGATTGCCGAAGGACGCGCTGGTGGAGATCGAGGCTATAGCGTACAGAGGATAGACGGCCCGGCCGCGCAAGCTCATCCGATTCGGATCGGCGAGTTCGCGCGGGATGAGGGACCGATAAACGCTCAGGAAATATTTTTATTTCCCTTTGGCGCGGCCACCACCTTCATGACTTCCATAAACCGCCTGGCCGCGGGAGACAAGTACGAAGAACAGGCAAAGGCAAAAGTAATTACCCAGCTATAATCCTGTGATTTATCAAGATAGTAAAAATTGGCGGAGAGAAGATTGTCTTCATCTTTTAAATATTGCTCGGGAATGAGCGCGAGCCCCAAGCCCGATGCGGCGATATTTTTTATAGTCTCGATATTCTTTGAGTACAGGGCGATTCGCGGAGAAATGGAAGCCTGCTTGAATATCAATTCGGTGATACCTCGTATTCGTTGACCTCGGTTGCCTATGATAAAGGGTTCGTTCGCGGCTTTTTTCAAGTCGAAATAACGATATCCCTCCCCTAGGCCCATGTCATACGAGTGACTGCAAAGGGGATTATCTTTCGCCATGATGAGCATCATGCGGCTACTTATTAACGGTTTGTAGCAAATGTTCTGATTTTCAATAGGCAATGGCAATATCGCTATATCGATGCTGCCGTTCACTATCATATGTTCGAGTTCGCTTGAAGTATTCTCATAAAGATCAATTTTCACGTTTGGGTATTGTTTACGGAACACAACCAGAACCTTGGGAATGAGAATTGCCCCAAGATGAAAAGGCATGCCGATTGCTAGATGTCCAAAACTCAGTTGCGAATGCTCGTTCAGCCTGTTCTGCAAATCCCTGATCGTCTTGTTGATTTGCGAGCCTGCCTCGACGAAAAGCTTACCTTCCTCGGTGAGCTTTATCTTGTTATTGACACGCGTGAAGAGAAGGAATCCTACTTCCTGCTCGATCTTCTTGATGGCCTGGCTCAAGGAAGGTTGGGCGATATAAAGTTTTTCGGATGCCCTGGTGATGTTCTCCTCATTCGCGACCGTCAGCACATATTCGATTTCGCGTAAACTCAGGTTCATTATCCCTTCTTTTCTTCTTCTCTGACGTCAATGCCTAGAATTCCATATTTGCACGGTGAGAATCGGCCGTCAAGACCATAGGCAAACACTATGGGTGTAATAATTATTATGTATTAGACAAATGAAATTTATCGGCCTTATATAATACATACACAATGAGAAAAAGCGATTTATAAAAGCTCGAAGCATTCAACATCAATTAGGGTCTTGTTGCCGTGAATCGTAGTGGCTGGTTCATGGCCGAAGGCGCCAATTTTGTAGGCTTAATATCTGCAGCATTTAGGCAACGCTTGTGTTAGGGCTGAGAAAATCAATAGTAAAGTATTCGGCGTTTTAATTTCGCGCCAACATGGATATTAGCGGATGTATTCCTCGATACGGCATTCCGGAGGTTCACGTGTGAAAAAGCTTTGTGATCAAATCTCGTTCTTCTTATGTTCAGTATTCGTTATATTCCACTTGTACACGGCGATTTTCGGGCCAATCCCAGAAAACGGACAACGATGCATCCATCTCGCGTTGATACTGGGCATTCTGTTCGTCAATCTCATTCCCAAGGATGCTGGAAAGCCCATTCTTGTTGGCTTGGATCTGATCTTGTTTATCGCAGGCATTTCTAGTGCTCTGTACATTTGGCTTATCTCACATGAATACGATTTACGAGGCGGCGTAACGTACACCAGGGATATCGTTTTCGGAATTTTTCTCATCACCGCTCTTTTGTATGCTACATGGCGGAAGATAGGAGCCGTGCTTTCCATCGTGGCGATGACGTTCATTCTCTACGCTTTCCTCGGTATTTACGCCCCCTCTATTTTGCACCACGGAGGGTTCAGGTTAAGCAGGTGGATACATCTGATAGTCTATACTGCCGATGGCATCCTCGGTTCCCCACTGAGCGCCTCGGCAAACTACATTGTATTGTTCATAATGCTTGGCGCGGTGTTCAACGCCTCCGGCGTTGGGGACTATTTCACTTCGCTCGCCAACGCCGCCTTCGGCCGCTTCCGAGGCGGGCCGGCAAAAGTTGCCGTCGTCGCTTCCGCGTTTTTCGGATCTATCTCCGGCTCTTCGATCGCGAATGTCATCGGGACGGGAACATTTACCATTCCCATGATGAAAAAAATGAAATTCGAACCTGAGTTCGCGGGCGCTGTAGAGGCTGCCGCCTCTACGGGCGGACAAATCATGCCGCCGATAATGGGTGCCGCCGCCTTCCTTGTGGCTGAAATTCTGCAAATATCCTACTGGGATGTCGTCAGGGCGGCAATAATGCCCGCCATTCTTTACTTCACCGCGATATTCATAACAGTCGACTTGTATGCGCGGCGTAAGGGCCTTAAGGGACTGAACAGATCCGAGCTTCCGTCCCTAAAATCCCTTATCAAACGCGTCTACCTATTTTCACCGCTCATACTGCTTATGTTGCTTATTGGACCGTTTCACTTGTCCATTTCCCGCAGCGGCATCATTACGCTAATCTTCACTGTCGTGATTGTCTCCTTCAACAAAGAATCTCGCTTCAGTCGGGAGAAAATAGTAAAGACCGTAAACGATGCAGCCAAAGGATGTGTATCCGTAGCAGTCGCCTGCGCCTTGGTAGGCATTATAATTGGTACTATCATAGGATCCGGGCTAGGATATCGCCTCTCCAATGTTCTGGTCGATGTTTCTGGCGGTAGCTTACCAATTCTTCTTATAATGACCATGATTGTCGCGCTTATCCTTGGAATGGGCGTTCCCACTTCAGCGGCCTACCTGATGCTCGCCACCCTAGTCGCTCCTGCCATAGTCAAGCTTGGCGTCTTTCCTATCGCCGCTCATTTATTCCTATTTTACTATGGCATTATCTCCAACGTGACGCCTCCGGTCGCTATGGCGTCATATGCAGCCGCAGGCATCGCGCAATGCAGCCCATCCAAATGCGGTTTTCAGGCATTCAAACTCGCCATCTCGGGTTTGATCCTTCCCATGATATTCGTCTACAACCCTGTAATGCTCGGTAGGGGATCATGGTATGAAATACTTTATTGTCTGGTCACCGCGGTTTTTGCAGTCTATTGCCTTAGTTCCGTAACCGAAGGATTTTTTATCAACTGGAGCATCACAATCATCGAACGCGTCCTGTTGGCTATCGCCTCTATTTCGTTTGTCTTTCCGAAGCCAATAATTGGCATTTCAGGCGTCATCTTTGTAGCCATTGTATTCGCCAGCAGTAATCAAAGGTATAAGAAGAATCAATCTCGCCGTATAGTCAATAATACGGCTACAAGCAACTAATGGAGGTATTGGTATGATCAAGAGAAGAATCCGTGGTTTATTGGCAATCGTCGGGCTTGTGGTGTTTACTTCCATAGGTTACTCGCAACCCACAACAACCGCTACTATGAAGCGTACAGCCCAAACGATCACAATTGCCTGCGGCACAAGCGCGGGTGTCGGATATATTACGACGACAACGGCAGGGACCTTCTTGAAGAAGGTATTCCCTGGATACGAGGTCAAGCCGGAGATCACGACAGGTTCTAAGGAAAACATCAACCTCATTAAGCAAGGTATCGCGCAGATAGGCGTCAGCATGGCGGATTCCGCTCTGGCGGCCTATGAGGGGAATCGTGAATTCAACGAATCCTATAAAGGGTGCATCAACTTTGTGACGGGTGGATACTTGACCACCATTACCCAGATCGTTCCTAAAAACTCAACCGCCACGGAACTACCTGATCTCAAGGGAAAGAAGATCGGCGTCTCGAAGGGGGTGATGGAACAATTTTACTTCCCAATCATACTCAAGGCATACGGACTCAGCAAAAGCGACTTCAAGATAAGCGTGTTGTCCATTAACGACATCTTGACGATGCTGCAAGACGGCAACATCCAATATGGCATCCACGTGTCTTCCGTCCCCAATACGGGTATTTCGGATCTCGCGCTTTCTAGAGGCATCCAGCTTCTCACGATGAGCGAGAAGGTTCGCGATGCCATCATTGTCGCCAATCCGTATTTCCAGAAAGCAGTCATATCCAAGGCCGTCTACGACACAAGGACCGACTCAAATACGCTCGCGACGCGGAACATTTACGTCTGCGCGCCTAATGCTGACGAACAAGTAGTATATGACTGGGTTAAAACCTTGATCACCTACCATGACGAGCTTGCGACGGCACACCCGCAGGCGGGCGATTTCGGAGGTAAAAACGGCGAGAACGCCCTCAGTGGTCAGCTCATGCCGATCCATCCCGGCGCCGCGCGCTATTACCGCGAGATCGGACTAATAAAATAGCAATTGTCTCGCATCACGGGGCGACGATGGAATTTGAATGGCTCGGGCTCGGGGCATTAACCGTGGACCCAGCGTATCTTTTCCATCGGATGCCAAGACTTATGAGGAGTGATAAATGATACCTGGACGAGATCAATCAGCTATTCTTAAACGGTTGCAAAATGAAATAGATAAAGCCAAGCTGGACGCGGTCATCCTGACCTCCGCTGGTTCTGTCTTCTACGCTACTGGATTCGCCGTGAGGAGCTTATACCGCTCCGGCAAGACGGGCAATGCGGCAGCCGTGGTAACGGCGGACGGCAGGGTCTCCCTCATCTGCAGCGAGTTCGAGAAGAAGACGGCCGTTCAAGTCTGCGATCCGAGCATAAAGATCGAGTCTTATCCGGTATGGATCTATATTGAAGATTACGCCGTCGAGAACATGGTCAAGGAAGTCCAACCGGACTTGAATAAGACGTACCGGATAGCCGCGCAGCTCATCACTAGCAGGAAGGCCGACGCGAAAATCGGTGTGGAAAGCAAGTGGATTACCTACGAAGCGGGATCCTTCCTGTGTGAAACCTTCGGGAACGGGAACATTGTCGATTGTACGAAAGTGATGAGCGAATCGATGTCGGTCAAGACTCCGTGGGAGATTGAAGTCCTCCGCCACAACGCCAAGATCGCCGAGAAAGCCATGTATATCACGGCCAAGGCTGTCGTACCAGGGATGACGACTGTGGACGTTCATCACATCTTTCACAAGACCTGTTTGGATATGGCGCCGGACATGACAGCCGTTAGCCAGTCACACACTATCGGAGCTGATTTCTCTCCCGCGTGGATACCCCTCGAGACGAGGATAAACCGCGGAGATCTCATCCGTCTCGACGGCGGCCCATATACCAATGGCTACAAGTCAGACCTCGGCCGCACATTCGCGATTGGCGGCTTCGCTTCCAAGGACAAGGAAGAACTGTATGCCGCTCTCTGGCGCGGATATGAGTGGGCTATTGCCCATATCGGCCCTGGTGTGAGAATGAGCGATATCTTTGAGGGAACCCAGAAAGCCATTGGAATCCAGAATTATGTCAGGGGGCATCACGGTCACTCGATCAGTTGCGATATATCCGGCGAAGAACCTCCATTTATCGCACCGAAAGAAGTCCGCGTTTTTGAGCCTGGAATGGTCATGTGTTTCGAGACTCCATTCTACAGTTCCAGCCGACAAACCTACAATATTGAGGACGAGATGCTCATCACTGAAAACGGCATCGAATTATTCACGAGGGCAACGCCCACTCTGTATATGTAGGGTATGTCTATTGTGGGAGCAGAGAGGTGCGGCTGAAGGCTGTGTCCTAAAAATCAGCCGCAGACGTATCTCTCTATTACATGTTCCTTCGGAGGAACGCGTATTCTCCTCGCATAAGGAACATATAGCAGCCTCGTAACGCAAAGGGTAACGGTTGAGCCACAGGCGAGTAGTAAATAAATCGACTTCTTGATCTGAAGTCTAATTTCAACAAAGGGTTGCTCTTCTGAGGTTTTCCTCATTCGCGGCCGTCAAGACCATAGGCAAACACTATGGGTGTAATAATTATTATGTATTAGACAAATGGACTCTATCGGTTTTATATAGTACATACGCGATGATAAACAAGGTAACTAGCCGTGAACGACACGATAAGTAAATCAATATCCCAGAGAATCGCCGACTTCGCTCTCTCGCTTGAGTACGAAAATATTCCATCGTCAGTGCTGGAACATGGACGGCTGCTGCTGCTCGACACCTTCGGGGTAGCGCTTTCGTGCAAGGACCTGGCGCATGCCCACTCCATCAAACAAGCATTGCTTGGGATGGGGTCGGTCGGCCATTCTTCGCTGTGGGCTTCTCCCGATAAGGTTCAGCTCGCGGACGCCGTCCTGTACAACGCGAGCCTCATCCACGGCGCCGATTATGACGATACGCACGTCGGGGGAATTGTCCATCCGAGCGCCGCGGTCGTGAGCACCGCCTTGGCCGTCGGCGAATATGTCGGGGCATCAGGACGAGAAATGATGGCGGCCATTGTCGTCGGATGGGAAGTCATCGTGCGACTGGCGCTCGCGGCCAAGGGCAGATTCCACGATGTCGGCTACCATGGCACGGGAATCGTGGCGCCCTTCGCCGCCGTCTGCGTGGCCGCGCGCCTCATGAAGCTTTCGAACGATACGCTCGTCAACGCGCTCGGCATCTGCGGCAGCCAGGCCGCGGCGTTGCAGGAATTTTTGCGCGACGGGTCCTGGGTGAAGAAGATACATCCCGGCTGGGCCGGCCACAGCGCGATATACGCGTTGATGATGGCGCGGGAAGGCTTTACCGGACCGCGCGCCGTCTTCGAAGGCGATTTCGGTCTCTGGAAAACCCATATCGGCGCCGTCGATGGCCTCGATGAAGAGATGACCGATTTTTCCGAAGTCTGGCACACTCCGGAAATCACCTTCAAGCTGTACCCCGTATGCCATATGACGCATTCGTTCATCGATTGCGTGCTTGAACTCAAGAGAAAGCACAATTTCAGCGCCGACGACATCGCGTCCGTGGAATGCAGGATAGAGCCGCGCTGCTACCATATCGTGTGCGAGCCTGCGGCCGCGAAGAGCCGGCCCACCACCGACTACATGATGCGCTTCAGTCTGCCCTATGTAGTGGCGATCGCCGCGATGAAGGACAGAGTGAGTTCGTGGGATATCGACCTCGAGAATGCGTCGGATCCGGGCGTGCAATCCCTCATGGATAAGGTACATTGCGTTTCCGATGAGGCGAGAAGCAACCCTGGATATTTCCCCGGCTGGGTCAGGGTGTCGCTAAAGAACCACTCGACATACGAGATGAACCAGCCCTGCGAACGCGGGACCGCCCAGATTCCCATCGGGACCGAGGACGTGATCATGAAGTTCCGCAACAATTTGAGCGCATCCTATTCGGACAAAGGAATCGACAGGATCAAGGATTTGATCCTCGGCTTCGATCAACTGGAGAACGCATCATCGCTCAACGATGCTTTTCGCTCTTTCCGTTCTTGCGATAAGCAATAAATAAACATAATGGAGGATTGACCGTGGGGCAGACACTCGTCGAAAAAATAATAAGTGAAAATATCGGGAAGCCGGTTCATGCCGGCGAGACCGTCGTCGTGAACGTGGATTTCGCGGCCCTGCACGATGGATCGGGTCCTTTGTTAGTGCGCTTGATGAATGAGCGCGGGTATCAGGACGATACGCTTTTTTGCTCCGACAAGATACTTTTCGCGAACGAATTCGGTCCTGTCCCGACAAGGGAAATGGCCAACGAACATGCCTTGACCCGTACATACGCCCAAAGGCACAAGTGCCATTGGGAAGAAGGCGGCACGGGGCATGTCCACGCCCATATATACGAGGATTACCTGAAATGCGGCACCGTCTGCATCGTCGGCGACTCGCACACGACGGTCCATGGCGCCTTCGGCTGCTTCGCCACGGGATGCGGATCGACTGATATGGTGGCTGTCACCAGGTTCGGCAAGACTTGGATCAAGGTGCCCGAGACATTCCGCGTGAACGTCTGCGGTAAGCTGCAAAAAGGCGTCTATTCCAAGGATATAATGCTGAAACTGGCGAGTATCATCCAGACGGACCAGGCGATATACAAATCCATCGAGTTCAGAGGCGACACGATCAGTGCTCTGAGCCTCGAGGCGCGGCTCACGCTCACGAGCATGGGCGTCGAGGTTGGCGCGAAGAACGCGATCATGGAAACCGACGAAAAGGCTCTCGCATTTATGGAGAAGTACGGCCGCGCTCAGGACTATCGGAAAATTACCGCGGACGGCTCTGCGAGCTATGAACGGGTCATCGATTTAGACGCCTCCGTGCTTGAACCGCTAGTCTCCGCTCCTCATTATGTGGAAAACATCGAACGCGCCCGCGACTGCGCCACGCAGAAGGTGAACATGGTATTCATCGGCAGCTGCACCAACGGCAGGACCGAGGACTTGCACATCGCCGCGGAAATCCTGAAAGGGAAAAAGATAGCCGCGGGACTCAGGCTGCTGGTCATTCCAAATTCCAGCAATGTTTACAAGGAATGCATGCGCGACGGCACCCTCCTCGCGCTCGCCGAGGCCGGGGCCGTCGTGGAGGCGCCCAATTGCGGCCCCTGCATGGGTGTTCATCAGGGTATCCCCGGCGACGGCGAAGTCGTCGTCGCGACGCAGAACAGGAACTTCAAGGGCCGTATGGGAAATCCGACGGCGAGCATCTATCTCTCGAGCCCCGCTGTGGCGGCCGCCACAGCCTTGACCGGATTCATCACCGATCCCCGGGACATCATGAAATGAGCGAGTTTAGGGAAAGCTACAATAATGGCCGCATAACGGAGAAAAAAATATGATCAAAGATAATATCACTGGAATGGCGTGGAAATTCGGCTCCAATGTCAGCACCGATTCAATCGCGCCCGGAAGGCTCATTTCCCTGCGCGCCAATCCGAAGGAATACGCCAAGCATGTTTTGGAGGACGTCAGACCCGAATTTGTCAAAGGCGTGAAACAAAACGATTTCATCGTCGCGGACAAGAACTTCGGATGCGGATCGAGCCGCGAGATCGCCCCTATCATCATCATGCACTCGGGCGTCGGCGCGGTGCTCGCGAAATCATTCGGCCGCATATTCTACCGCAACGCTGTCAACAATGGGATGCTGCTCATTGAATGCGATACAGACCGGATAACCGATGGCGATATGCTATTCATCGATATCAAGAATCGTGTCATCAACAAGAAGAGTGATCCTTCGTTCTCCATGTCCTTCACTCTCTCCGACAGAGAGCTGAAGATCATCAACGAGGGCGGTCTGCTCAACTATATCGAAAAATTCAATTCGCTCGATATCGCCTGACGGCATCTTGCCGTAGGAGTACCCGATGGACGAGTTACGGAAACTTGCGCGGTTCGCGAGCGGATTCAGGTTGGGCGACGCGCCGAACAATGCGGTCGAAATGGCGCGATACTGCGTTCTCGACACTATCGGTTCCGCGCTCGGCGCTGTCAGGTACGAAGAAATCCCCGCGATAGCGGAAGAACTCGATCGCTGGATCGCCGGGGATCAACCGCACGCCGCGGCCGCCTGGGGGCAAGGAAGGCGGATGGATATTTTCTCGGCCACCCTCCTCAACGGCATGCTCGCCCACGCCCTCGAGCTCGACGACGTGCATACGGGGTCCAAGTCGCATGTCGGGGCCGTTGTCATCCCCGCGGCCTGGACCATGGCCGACGCGCTCGGGCTTCCGGGCAACGCCTTCCTCGAAGCGGTCATCGTCGGCTACGAGGCGATGGCGCGCGTCGGCATGGCCATGGATGTCGCCAGCAACCGGAGACGCGGTTGGCATGCGACGGGAGTCATTGGCACCTTCGGCGCGGCCGCGGCCGGGGCCCATCTTCTTGGTTTGGATGAACAGAAGACTCTCAACGCGTTCGGCATC
>CAZRYP010000025.1:0-15925 GCA_964604295.1 uncultured Treponemataceae bacterium | reverse complement strand
CTGGCGTTGTACAGCGTGTGGTATAAAGCAGCAAGCAATAAAGCAGTCTAAAACCATACGCTGACAACACATAACTAAAAACTTGCTGTACAAGAATCATGAAAGATATGCGGTATAATATATCTACCAATAATCGAAATAATACTTTACAGATAAATTACTATGATGTATACTTAGCGGTATAATGAACGTACGGAAATGTACCCTAAAGAATGCTCAGGGCGGTTTCTATACTTACCTTCAACTTGTCCATAACTACCGCGTAAAGGGAACAGGAAAGACTAAAACCAATGTTCTTATGAAGCTCGGACGGGAAGATCAGATCGAACCTTCCTACATCCAGGCAATCATCAAGGCATTGTCCGTGGTCATTGGCAAATCTACTTTTGAAGTCCCTGCCGGATTTGAGTTCCATGCAAGTCGGGAGCTCGGCGGCACCTGGCTTCTCGATGCTTTGTGGAATCGACTCGGCATGGCCAAGGCCATTAAGGGGCTGCTTAAGGAGCGCCAGTTCGCAACACCCGTCGAACGGCTCTGCTTTGCCATGGTTTCAGGAAGAATACTCGCTCCGGGTTCGAAGCTTTCTCTTGAGCACTGGGTTTCAAAGAAAGCCTATATTAAAGACCTTAACGAGGTCGACGTTCACAATCTCTATAGGGCGATGGATCTTCTTGTGGCGTCGAACGAGGAACTCCAGAAGCAGATATTCACCGAAGTATCGAAGAATATGCATCTCGATGTGGATCTTATCTTTCTCGATACGACGAACACCTATTTCGAGACCGATGAAGATGCTTCCAGCTCAGGGCTCTTGAAACGTGGCCACAGCAAGGATGGGCACCCTGAGCTGCCATTGGTTTCGATTGCCTTTGCGGTGACGCGTAGTGGCATTCCCCTTCGCTGTTGGGTATTCCCTGGCAATACGAGCGACCAGACGATCGTCGAGCAGGTGAAAGCTGAATTAGGGCAGTGGAATCTTGGGCATGTTGTCATGGTCCAAGACGCAGGATTCAACAGTGCCGACAACCGTAGAATCCTTTTACGGGAATGCGGTGACTATATCATCGGCGAGAAGCTTCGTGTTGGCACTGGTGGCGCTGCTGTAGAAGCCCTGCACCGGAAAGGGCGATTCAGAATCTTGGAGAATGGCCTTGCGATAAAAGATGTCGTTCTCGACGCGGGAACGGCAACGGAGCGCCGATTCATCATCGTCAAGAATCCGGAAGCCGAAACGCGCGACCGCGTCATACGCGGGCAGATTATCGACGCCACGAAACGTAAGCTTGATGAACTGTCGCAGTATACGGGGAACGCACACACGAAAGCAGCGTGTGCGTTACGCTCTCATTCCGCCTATGGCAGATACATAAGGCAGGATGCAAAGGGTGTCTTGCACCTCGACACCGCCAAGATAGCCTCAGAAGAACTCCTTGACGGCAAGTTCCTTGTGTCGACGTCCAGTATGAAGCTGGATGCTGCCGATATTGTGGCCGGCTACAAGCAGCTGTGGGCTATAGAGCGAGTATTCAAGGACATGAAAAACACCTTGGATATTCGTCCCGTATACCACCGACTTGATGATCGTATTCGAAGCCATATTCTTATTTGCTGGCTTGCCATGGTGCTAGTACGATACGCTGAAAACGCTACAGATAGATCATGGTACCAGATTGAAAAAGCGTTGGCCGATGTGACGGCAGGGCTCATTGAGAGCGACAAAGTAAACCTCTGGTATTGCTCCGATATTTCTAACGAGGCGAAGGACATTTTCAAGCGCTTAAATATTGATATACCAAAGAAAGTGCTTGCTACTCTGGCAAGAGAATCTGTTGCGGTATAAAATGTATTTTACTGCAATTGTATAACTCTATTATTTATAGAGTATTAGCAAGTTTTCCTATACCGCACACTGTACAATGCCAGCTGCAAGGGCTGGAGTGTCCAAGATTTCTCTGTCCGTCATCATCCTCCCCTCGCGGCGGGAAGTCAATGCGAGGCGAATCCCCCTACCTCAGCAATAATTCCTTGAGAAAACGATTAGAGCAGGATTCAAAGAAGCGCCATTCTTGAGAGGTGGTAATTCAACGCAGGAGAGGATTACGTGGATCTCTTGATCTTTTTCCCAGCGGGGGCAATTTGCTTCATCGGTCCGGCCGGAGGCAGGAAATTTTCACCTGTCACGACGCTTTTGCCGGATTTCTGTTCAAGTTCATGGCGGGCTTTCCCGGCTATTCCTCCGCCTTTTTTTCCTGCTTCAGCATTCTCCAACATTCCCGCAGCCGCGACGCTTTCGGCGATCTGGCGAGTGGAAAGTTCCGCGAGTGCGGTAAAGATCAGTTCCGCTTCGCTCATGTGATCACGCAGATTCTGGGTCTTTAGTCCCTTTATTTCCTTATGCTTTTTTACGGATACTCCCGCCCATTCCTGATGGATGATATTCGTGAGAATGGCATATTCTTCTTCACCTTTCACTTCATGGTCTTTCCAATAGTCGGTGAGCTTGTTGCGGGTTTCCTGTCCCATCATCCGCTGTTGTATCCACTTTTCGCTCCTGCCATGCTGCTTCCAGTACTCACGCGCGCGATCGAGAGAGAGAGCCGGGTCGCTCATGTCCTGGATGCGTTCGTAGCCTACTTTGGCCAGCCATTGCTTAAAAGGTTCGGCTTTCGGTGATGGTATGGATTGAATAATTCGTAAAAGACTCTGGACATTGGTCACATCCGTATTCCGCATCTTTCCATCGGCGGCTTTCATCTTCAACTGTCGACAAATTGTCGACAGTTCGATTCCATCCTCGGATTTAACCCTGCCTTTCATCTTGAACCAATAGTCGCGAGGGTTGAGGCTTCCGGTCAACGCCGCGATCACGTCAATAACCGAGAAATACCACGTATCATCGACTTCATCGAATAGCCGGCGAATCGGCGAATCATCAAAAGTAATGAGCGATTGTTCTTCCGTCATGTTCTGGCCTCCATCCTGCGAGAAATCACGTTCTCTCCATAGAATGAACGTCCACCGGGACCTTGCTCACATCAAGCTCGCCTTTGAATGCGCGCTGGCTCAAGCTTCCGTAGAGATTTTCCAGTTCGGCGAGGCTCTGGGTGTATTTTGATTTTATGGATTCGACTTTCTCTACGATAGCAGCGAATTGGTTTTGGAGTTCAATGGGGGGCTTTCGTATTATTGTTTCTTTTATTAATCCAAGGTTAAGGCCATTCATTATTGCGCCACGATTCTTACTGGCAAATTGCTTATGAATAAATGGGCTTGAATGAATTGAATAGGCTAAAAAGACTGGATTGGCCTTTTTTCTATCTACCGTAATCGCTGCAAGATGCTTTGTGTTAATCGCTAAAGGTATATCATCTGGTATAACTGCAGCTCTGCCGATAGTCCCCATGATGGTAATTATCACATCTCCAGGAAAAATTCGATAAGAACTTAATTCGTTATACTTCTCCATAGTTATATAACGTCGTTGATCCCACGCAAACTTATTTTGTACGGCATTATCGATTCCCAATACCGCTACATCACCTGATAAAGTAAATTCGCCATGGAGCAGATTTGATCCGAAAGGTCCTGTTCTCATTGCTCCTTTATGATGAGCGGCCAATTCTTTGATTTCCGTAAGAGGCCAAGCTGCAAAGTCTTTATTCGCTGGACCAAACATCTCCAGAAACGTACTCTTCAACAGCTCATCCAGCGCCTTGATGCTTTCTTTGCGTTTGGTAATCAGGTTTTCCGCACGGGTAAGGATAGTGGCGATGCGGATTTGGTCATCGAGAGGAGGCAAGGGAATACGTATATCCTTTAGGAAGTCTAGTTTTATGCCTTTTACAGTTGCACCTTTCCCTTCTTTTATAAAAACATCAGATATTGTTGATAAAAATGAAACAAGATAATCGGAGAGAACCCGCTTCTTATCTAAAATTTCTAAAGCTTTAATGTCCTGGTTAATAGCTACAGACGATTCATTTACTGCAATTTTTCCTAGTGCCATTCTCGTTGGCATTAATATTGAATTTGCTGGAATTAAATTAGATGAAGAACTCTTTAGACCAATAGCCGTAATATGTTCTTGTGCTGTCACTATCCTTTTTGAAATAAAATCTTTAACAGTAACCCAAGGAATATCGCCGCCCCAATATTCTTGTACAGAACGGCTAGGTGTTCCGCCACCTGTAATTTTTACTAGGTTTCCGAGTTTTACGAAACTAAGATTCTTCAAGTCAGTATCCTTCGCAACTCGCTCAACTCCTTCTCAATCTCACTCTCCATTACTTTGAGTTTTTCCAGGATCACCGCCGGTTTTTCATAGACCACTTCCTCAAAGACATCCTCTTTGTACTTGCTGATCGAGAGGTCGTAATTTTCGGCGACGATTTCAGCCTTGGGTACGAAGAAGAATTTGGCCTTGCGGTCGCTTTCGCTTTTGGGGTCACGCTGCTTAAACTGGCTGACGATATCCTGTAAATCACCGTAGCCTTCGAGCTTGGTTCGTTTGTCGTCCAAGCTGTAGCCGTCGCTTTGCATGTCGTAGAACCAGACGTTTTCGGTTTCGCCGCCCTTGGTGAAGACGAGAATGGCGGTGCTCACGCCGGCGTAGGGCTTGAAGATACCACTGGGCATGGAGATGACCGCCTTGAGTTCGCACTTATCCACAAGGCTTTTACGCGCCTGCACGAAAGCCTTGCCGCCTCCGAAAAGCACGCCCTGAGGGACGATCATGCCCGCCGTTCCGCCTATCTTCAGCAGATGATAGATCTGCTCCACGAAGAGGAGCTCGGTCTTGGTGGTGCCGAGCGTCAGCGTCTCGTTGATGTCGCCCTTGTCGATGCTGCCCGTGAAAGGCGGATTGGCCATGACGATCTGGTATTGATTGCTTTCGGTAAAGCCTTTGCTCAAGGTGTCTTTGTAGTCGATGTGGGGATTGTCCACCCCATGCATCATGAGGTTCATCAAGCCCAGACGCACCATGGTCACATCGATATCGTAGCCGTAGAGGCTGTCGTTCAGGATGGTGCTGACCTTTCTGTTTAGCAGACTGCTCACCGAATTGCGGATGAAACCGTCTTCATCGGGTGTAATTCTGTCTTTTTTCTTGTCGAGTTGCGTCACCATGTACTGATACGCGCCCAGAAGAAATCCGCCGGTTCCGCAGGCAGGGTCGGCTATCCGGTTGCCCAGCTGCGGCTCCACCAGTTCGACGATCAGCTTTATGATATGGCGGGGCGTCCTGAATTGCCCGTTCTTGCCGGCTGTGGCGATTTCCGACAGAAGCATCTCATACACATCGCCCTGGATATCCTGGAAAGTCTGCCCGCCTTTCTGGGCGTCCTTGTCAATTTCCTCGAAGATTTCTTCTATGGTGAATATGGCTTCGACCAATAGACTCGGCTTCGGTATGATGAAGACGGCGTTCTTCATGTAATGGGTGAAAGGGGACTCATCGCCATTTAGGGTTTTCAGGAAAGGGAACACCTTCATTTGTACGTGATTGAGCATTTCCTCCGCCTGCATCCCCTTGAAGTGACTCCAGCGTAGGGTTTTCCTGTCCACTTTTTGATCCGTTCCCGGTATGGCGAATTTTCCCGAGAATTTGGAAATGTACTTCTCTCCGGTGAACTTGGCGTCGGCCATTCGTTTCAGATCCAAGTCATCCAGGCGCTTCATGAAGAGGAGATAGGTGATCTGTTCGATCGCCGTGAGGGGGTTGGCTATGCCCCCTGCCCAAAATTTGTCCCAGAGCTGGCTGATCTTGCCCTTGATCGCCGAGTTGTTCTGCAGCATTTTATGCGGCCACCTTTTTTGTCAGTTCGATAATTTCCCTGATTTCGGACTCCGTGAAAAGCCCCCGGATGCCCTGGGGATGAATCAGGGTAAAAGGTGATTCTATCAGGTCTTGTTTCCGCACCTGCTCTTTTACGAGGATAAAGTCTTTCAGAAGCTTCAAAAATTGCAATTGTCGTGACGACAAATATGAATGTTCATGGATGAACTGGTCAAAAGCCTTCTCGACCGTTTCCGGAAAGCTTTCCAGAATCTCGAGGCCGAGGATGTGCCTGATGAACTGGAGAAACCTGGCTTTGCGGTTGTGATAGACATTCTTGAGCAGATCTTCGGTGATATGCGGATGCTCATCGTGCAAAAGCGTGACCAGTTCCTCGGCTTCCACCGCGCTTATTTCCTGGCCGAGTTTAATCTTCTGCAATATAGGATTGCTCAAGGTCAATTCCATGACGAGCTTTTCGACCATCTCTCGGTATTTCGAGACGCTCACCGCGGAATGCTCCGGCCCGAATTCCACTATTTCCTTTGTTTTTACCAGGTCAGTGAAGTCGAATTTGGCCGGTCCCAATGGCTGATTCCCTTCATCCCTGAATTTCATCAACACGGACAGCTTTTTATCCAATTCATCGAAAGTCTCATCGTCGGCCTGAGCCCAGAAAGACCCCGTCTGGGCAATTTTGATGATCGCCTCCTCCTTGGCTACGGTGTTGACCGAAAGGGGGAGTTCTCCGATCTGTTCGACGATGTTGTCCTTGAGCGTCTCATACTTTTCTTTTTCATCCGCGAGCTTGGCTAAGGATGTTTCAAGGAGGTCTTTGCGAAAGCGCATGGCCTTGAAATCGGTTTGCGATACTGTTCTGAAAAGCGGCTTTATGGTCGTCCGCAAAAACTCGATTTTTTCGTGAGTCAGGCGCGTCCAGAAGTTTTCATCAGCAATTTTCCCAAGATCGGCGACTGCTTCCTGGATCAGCACCGAGTTCGCGGGCAACTCTTCTATCTGCTTTCTAAGCTTTCCTATTTCCTTTTCCGCGATTCGCGTGTTCTGCGTATCGATCGCTTTCTCGATCTTATCCAGCCTGAGACCCACGAAACGAACGGGAAGCGGAATCTGCGCGATGGCGCTTTTCCCTTCGGGATTGAGCTTGAAGTATTCGAAGTTGTCCCAGCAATCCAGAATGAGGAATACATCCTTTTGGGTGCACCAGGGCTTGATCTTTTTAGGCTCCAAAAGACGAGTTCCTCGCCCGATCATCTGCCAGAACTTGGTATATGAGTAGACGGGCTTGGCGAATACCAGATTTACGATTTCCCTTATATCGATGCCGGTATCCAGCATATCGACGCTCAACGCGATTCGGGGCATGTCATTTTTCTTGAATTGAGCGAGTAGGCCGCTTGGGCCATAGACTCGCGAGTCATCGGACACCAGGACTTTCGCCAGCTCTCCACGATATTCGGGATAGAGCGCGTCGAATATCTGTTCGATCCTCCGGGCATGGGACATGGAAGAACAGAAGAATATGGTTTTACCTGGAAGCACGCCGTTCGAATCCTTTATCGATTCTTCCATGAACTCTTTGACGATGAGCGCGTTCGTGCCGCGGTTGATGACGGTCTTCTCTATCTCGGTGCCTTCAAAATTGATTTCCTCTACTTCCTTGCCTTCAAGGATCAGTTTCTTCTGATCTTCTAGGGAGATGGTTCGCTTGCTGATCCCCTCATCCTGGAATTTGGTATGGATTTTCATCACCTGGAAATCGCAGAGATAGGGAGGGATGTTATTGACCGCCTCCTCATAAGTATAGGCAAAGGTCGGCAGCCCGTCATCGCAGTTGAAGAGCTCGAAGGTGTTGTGATCGATGATGTCCGTCGGCGTCGCCGTGAGTCCAAGGCTGATTGCCTTGAAGTAATCCAGCACCTCGCCATAGGTGTTGTAGATGGAGCGATGGCTTTCGTCGATGACGATCAGATCGAAAAAATGCGGCGAAAGCGTATTCTTTTCATCCCTAATAATATTGAGCATCGTCGGATAGGTGGAAACATAGATGCGGCGGTCTTTGGTTATGAGCTTTTCGCCTTCCTTGGGCCAGCGCGGCTCGTTGGGTAGATGCTCCTTGAAGGCATTAAGCCCCTGGTCCCGAAGAGCGATTCTATCCACCAAAAATAAAACCCGTTCAACATATCCCGCCCTCATGAGCGCGTCGACGAGGGCGATGCAGGTTCGGGTTTTCCCTGTTCCGGTGGCCATGACAAGGAGGAAATTCCGCCTTCTCTTCTCAATTCCTTCCATCACCGAACGGATGGCCCGAATCTGATAATCGCGCCCGGCAATTTCGGCGCTTATGAACTCATCGGCTAGGGGTTTCCTTCGCTCCCGCAGATTTCTGAATCGTTCCAGATCGTCCCGCGTCGGGAAACCGACGACTTTTCGGGGCGGATAATTCTCCAGGTCCCAATAATAAATCTCGTAGCCGTTGGTATAGAAGCAGAACGGCAATTCTCCGCCATGCTGGTTTTTAATATGGTAACAATATTGCTTCGCCTGCTCGCGCCCGACCTCAGCGTCTTTGGATGTCTTTTTCGCTTCGACGACGGCCAAAGGGCACGCGTCCCTTCCGATTAGGACATAGTCGCTGAACTGATGGCCTTTGTAGGGAGTACACGGCTCCGCGACGCCTTCCAGCAATGGAACAGATATATCGAACTCTTTCGAGACCTGGCAGAGGTTGTCCACATCCCAGCCCGCGGCTTTCAGCTTCTTGTCGATAAGTTCTTTTCTGGTATCGGCTTCGTTCATGGTGTTATCAATTCCGTGAGATCCTTGTTTTGATTTTTCCAGTCATCAGTCAAGCACGGAGCGCCTGGGCAGTCAAGGAATTTCCCTTTATCGCTCGATACGGATGTCTTGGAGCTTGAGTCGCGCCCCCGCTTCAGCAGGCGCGAGGCTCGTCAGAACCAGAAAGCCCTTCATGTCGATGGAGCCGTCGGCGCGGAGTTCGGGCACGATGTGAATATCCGTGCTGACGAAGATATCGGCGCTCAGCGCCCGGCCCTGGACGTTGAGGCTCCTGGCGCCGTTCCAGAAGTAATTGTCCGCCGAGGCAAGCTCGGGCATTTCCCGGTAGACGTCCCCGACGCCGCCGGCCATGGAGATGATGCCGCGCGCCCTGAACAGCCGGGCGCCGTCGCCCTTGCCGTAGAGGTGGATGTTCGCTCCCTTGTTCCCGAAGGACGTGCAGTGTTCGATGGCCACCGCGGGGTTGGAGTTGCTGGTGATGCCGCTCGCGCCGTTGGCCCAGGCGACGCTGTTCCGCACAAGGTGGGGCACGGCGATTCCGTCCCCGCCCAGCTTGAAGCCGTTGCCGTCGCCGTTGCCCGAGCCGTCTGACAAGGAACCGTTGCCATAAGCGATGCAGCCCTCGATGAGTACGGCCCCGATGGGGCCCGTTTCGATCTTGCTGAACAGGTCCCAGCCGTCGTCGATGTTGTGGTGGGCGACGCAGCCCCGGAAGACGTTCCCTTCGCCCACGGTGAGCTTGGCGGCGAAACCGTCGGCGTTGTTGGCCGCGGGATCGCTGTTGTCGTGGGAGACGCAGGCGAGGATGAGGTTGTTCCGCGGCCATTTTTCGGGCCGTTCCTCGCTCGATCCGCTGATCTGGAGGCCGGTGTCGCCGCAGCCGTAGGCGCGGACATTCACGACCATGTTGTCGCTTCCCGCCACCTGGAGGCCTTTGACGTTGTCCGGCGTGTTGCGGATATCTATGCCCTCCAGGGTCCAGAAATTTCCTGACAGCAGCATGCCGCCTTTGCCGGAGAGGGCGAAATCGAAAATGGCGCGCTCCCCGGGGGCCGACATCAGCGTCTTGCGCAGGGTCGCCGTACCGTTGTTGCCGCGCTCGATCTCCACGGTCCCGGGCGGATGGTAGACGCCGCCCTTGAGCACTATCGGCTGCCCGGGCATCGCGTAGTGGAGTGCGGAGCTCAGGTCCAGGGGCGATTCCGCGCTGCCGTCCCCGAAGACCGAACCGCCTGGCGACACATGGAGCTTGTCACCCTCGATCGTGCGGTAGATCACTGTATGGCTGAGCGAGATGGGCTCGGAGCTCTCCACATATTTCCGCAGTTCCCTGTCGTAGCGCGCTATGGCCATCTTCTCGCCGGGTCGGAACCCGGGATCAGGCGTGAAGGTGAGGAAGAAGTCGTTGATGCCCCAGGCGAGTTCGATGTCGGCGGTAAAGTCCTTCGATGCCGTGATGGGAGCTCCGTCGATGACGAGGTTCCTGTCCTTGTCCTTCATGGTGAGCCTGCCGTCGGCGTTGGCCGCGAACACGAAGGGATAGGTCCCGGAGGTATATGAAGAGGGGGAATCCACCCTGGCGATGAGGGGGACAAGCTCGGGCGGTTCTTTGAGGGCCGGCGGGTCGGTGTCAGGATCCGTGGCGGTCATGGAGACCTCGCTCACGGTGACATTGCAGCCCCTCGCCGCCGAAAAGCCGACATAGACATGATCGGGATCGAGCTGGAGGAGCTTCTCGGTACCGTACATGATGTATTCGGTGATGGTTTCCTCGGTGGCGTAGGGCTTTTCGACGATCGCGTGGTAGCCGGTATTGGTCTTCTTCAGGGTCAGGCGATAGCTGTCCCCCGTCCTGACCAGGTCGGAGGTGTCGTAGCTATAGGCTTTCGACAGGCTCGTGCCGTTCCGGGCTATCCCCGCGTCCCCGGATGCGATGATCTCCTTCGTGAGGCCCGAAACGAAACGCGCCCCGAGAGTGTCCTTGCTCGTCTTCTTGACCCCGTCGATGGTCGCCTCGAACTTGGTGGCGATGATGCCGGCCGAATTCGTGTAGTGGTTGACCGAGCTCACGCCATGACGGCCCAGGCTGTACAGGGCGAGGAGGCCGAAGCCTTCCTGGCCGTCGGCCGTGGGGTTGATGTAGTCGACCGTGAAGGTGGCCTTCAGCTCGAAATTCTCCGTTTCGGGATCGATGACCGTGTAATAGAAGGAAATTCCGTCGTGGAAGGCCGTGTACTTGCCGCCCTTCTGGTCGATCTGGCCGTCGGCCGGATTGTATGAGCAGGAGTTGAGCCTGAAGACGAAGCGGTCAGCGTCGATCATCTCCATGGTGTTCAGTCCGGCCTTGCCGGATTGGCCGAACCAGGTGAAGAACCATTCCCTCTCCGCTTCGTCCCTGGCCAGCTTGAGGAGGGCTTTCGAGGGCGAACTCTCTTGGCCTCGGATTGCCGAGACGGTGAACGCATAGCGCCGGCCGGGGATGAGGCCAGCTATGGTCGCCTCCGCTCCGAGGGACACCGCCGATCCGGCGGCCGCGCCGCTGGATCGGTCGGCGGCCACGCCGTTGGAGCTGTCGGCGCCCGCGTCCTCAGGCTTCTCTTCCTTCCAGGAAACGATATAGCGTTCCGCTTCCTTGACGGGTTCCCAAGCGATGAGCATATCGCCTTTGCCGGCATTCCTGGCCTGGATGGCCGGCGGCTCCAGGGGGAGGGAGAAGTCGAAGGGGAGGGTTTTCGAGATTTTCGTCTCCTGGACGCCGGTTCTGGAGGCGGTGATGGAAAAAAGGTAGGTGCCGCTTCCGGACGGCTTGAACTCGGCTGTCTTGATCTCCCTGGAGGAGCGGCCGATCGGCTTGGATTCGAGGAGGGTGCCGGCGGCGTCCATCATGGTCACCGTGGCCCGGTCGGCCCCTTTGGAGCCTATCTCCATCCTGAAGGCGACGAGAATGGCGCCGGGGTTTTCGGGGGAGAGGCCGAGGGAGACGAACTCGGGCCCGGGGATCTTGTCCCAGGCCGGCCGCGCATCCTGCGCCGGGACTGACGCAGGATGCGCGGCCAGGGCGAGGCAGGCGAGAAGGAGAAGGAATGCGCGCTTCATACCGCGAATCCGGCCACGGGCGCGGCGCCTCTATCGGATGAGGATCTGGTAGATGTTGATCCCGCTGTTCTTGGAGAACAGGGCATATTCGCCCGCCCCGGGAAGGGTGGCTTTCGCGATGCCCGCGTTCTTGTCGTCATCCGGAGGCGCGACGAGTTCGGCGACGACGGTTCCGTCGGAGATCCTCACCAGCGCCAGGGTACGGGCGTCCGTCTTGCTGGAGCTGCTGGCATAGACGACGATCTAGACGGCTCCGGCTGCCGAGAAGCGGATGGATCGATAATCGGCGGCGCCGCCGCCGTTCAGCTTGATGCGGTTGTTGAAGACTTCGCCGTCGGCCGCCGCGCGGGGCGCAGACATGGCCTCGATGGTCACTCCCTTGTCGCTCCGCGCGTAGATGGAAAAGGCGCCGAAGGTCTTGGTCGCCGTTATCTGGGCTGCCGCGAGGTCGTTCGCGGTGAAGAATTCCTCGGCGCCCGCGGCGGCGGCCGCGAACAGGCTGGCCATAAGGCACAGCAGCAAAAATCCCCTCTTTCTTGTCATGGAATCGCCTCCTCCGCGGGTCGGTATCGGCCCGGCTTCCGCCATCAGGGGCTGTCCGGAGCCGCCCGGGTGTCAGTATACCCTCACTTTCTTATACAAAACCGGCGGATTTTTGGACAAAGGCGGCTTGCGCGACCCGGCGCTCAAACCTTGACATGGCTGAAGAGATAGTCCAGGTAGCGCGACTTCATCTGCCGGCTCGCCATGATCTGCTTGGCCGGGGGAAGCTTGAGGATGACGCCGAGGATCGCCGCCATGGCCCTGTGGCTCGCGAGGGCCTGGTTGTCAAAGATGAGGTTCTGCAGTTTTCCCCTCTCGATGGCCATGAGGACTGTCCGGTGGGCCCCGTTGACCGGCGTGATGACGCGCTTTTCGCGCGGGATCAGGGAAATGGACTTCGTGGGACAGACGTTGGCGCATACCCCGCAGCCCAGGCATATGGAGGCATCGACCTTTGCCTTCCTGCGCTTCGCGTTGCGCGGGTCGCCGGCGCTCACCATGCCCATGGCCTCGACGGGACAGACTTCGGCGCACTTCCCGCAGCCCGTGCAGGAGCCCGAGTCGACTTCGGGCAGGAAGTTCGTCGTGCTGATGGGATTGAGGACGGCGAAGCGCTTCGCGGCGAGCATGGCTTCGCAGCAGCAGCCGCAGCAGTTGCAGATGAAGGAGACCGACTGCCTGACGTTTTCCCCGAACTGGACGAGGTTGTAGCCGATGGCCGTGTCGAGGAGATCGAGTCCCTCCTTCGCGTCGACGCTCCGGGCCACCCCGTGCTGGATGAGGGAGCCGGCGACGTCGCCGAAGCTCATGCAGATGTCCAGCGGGGCGTCGCAGGCCTTGCCCAGATGTATCATCTTGTGGCGGCAGTAGCAGGTGCCGATCCCTATGTGACTCGAAGTCCTTATAACCTCGCTCGCCCTCTCGTAGTCGAGGACGATGAGACAATTCTCCTCGGAAAGAGCCGGCTCGTTCACGAAGACGCGGCCCAGCTGGGTCTCGCCGCCGGCAAAAAGGTTCTTGACGAAATCTTCCTCGACATTGAGATAGCGGTAGTAGAGCTCGGCCAGGATTTTCTGGTCGTAGCTCTGCCCGATGCGCATCATGGAGAATTCGAAGAAGCCGGCCATGGGAGGAGGCATGCAGAATATCCGCTTTCCCTCCGGCCCTTCCATGTCCAGGATCATGCCGCGGTCGGCGAGGCCCTCCAGGACTTTTCGGGCCTCCGCCTCGCTCGTCCTCCAGTTGGCGGCGGCCGTCTCGGCGCTGAACGGCCTCAGGGGGAGGAGGGCCATCCGGTCGGCTTCCTTCTCCGAAAAGAGGACGGCGAGGATCTTGTGCAGGAGTTCGCCCTCGGGGGCTCCCTGGGGCATGAGGTTGATGCGCCCCGCGAGCCTGCTATAGCCGTTCTTCAGCGTATGATGGGCCATGGGGAAACGATAGCACTGACTGGCGGGACGGGCAAGGCGTATTCGATTTCCCGGTCGGTCAGCCCGAGGCTTTCCGAAGGAAGGCCTCAATGGCCTCTCCCTGGTCCACGATCAAGTGACCCTTGTCCTCCAGCACGTGGATTTCGGCATGGGGCAGAAGCGCGGAGAGCCTGCGCGCTGTCGCTTTCGTGCGGAGGAGTGCGTCGTGGACTCCGCCGAAGTACTGGAGAGGCATCGTGAGCCGCCGCAGTTCCTCGTCGCCGAAGATCGGGATCGACTCCGTGAGCGGATGGAAGTTGGCCGTTACCAGGGCCTGGAATTCGTGGATCGCCTCAGGCACGTCGGTCTTGTAATAGATGGCCTTGTCCATAAGCGCCCGACCCCTCGTCCCGAGAAGCATGAAGAACAGCATTGTGGGCAAAAAGGTGAATTTTTGGGCCGCAATGCCCCCGGGCACGATCAGGGAGAGGGCGCTGACCCGCTCGGGGAAGGCTGTCGCGAAGCTCATCGCGTAGAAACAGCCGAGGCTCATCCCGAGGAGGGAGGCGCTTTCGAGGCCGAGGCCGTCCATGACCGAACCGAGCCAGGCGGCCAGCCGGCCCGAATCGAGCGGCATCCTGACAGGCTCGCTCAGGCCGGGCTCCCCTGGAATGTCGAGGCAGTACAGCGAAAACGATTCCGCGAATTCAGGGATCATGCCCAGCCATGTGGCGCTGTTGGCCATGGAGCCGTGAAGCAGGATGAGGGGAGGCTTCGCGGGATCGCCGCAACCGATGACATGCGTCCTTCCCTGGGGCGTGGGGACAAAAAAGCTTTTGAGCGGAGTCCGCGAATACGAATCCAGCACTTTCCGGTAATAGCCTTCCACGGCGGCGCGGCCTTCCTCCGATCGGTAGACGCCGCGGAGCGCGGCGGCCAGTCGCGTCGCGTTGTTCGATTTCATGTCGTCATTCCTCCTTCCGGGCGGCGAGAAGGTCGAAGGTCCCGAGCACCGCGGCGATGAACTTCGGGCTGCCGTACAGGACATATTTCGCCTTCCGGACTTCGGGGTAGTAGAAGAAGTCGAAGCGGGTCCTCCCCCAGGAATCGTCCTTGCCGTTGAGCATGGCCAGGAGGGAATTGGAGATCCGGCTCGCTTCCTCCGAATTCTCCTCGTCTATCTCCACCACCGCCGACACGGAGATCCTGTCCGCGAGGCTGCCGTAGTCCGGCTCGGGCCGGGGCTTTTCCGGAACCGCCAGTTCGCTGTGGGCATACTCCTTGAGTTCCTCAGCGCTGACCATCCATGAGCGGCCGATCTTGCGGGCTTGGATTTTCCCTTCGTGGATGAAGCGCAGAAGCGTCTTGGGGTGGAGTTTGAGGATGCCCGTCAGTTCGGCGATCGAATAGAGCTTGTGTTCCATTATGCTGCCCTCCGGCACGGTTTCCGTGCTATGAGGGTAGTATTATGGAATAATAAGAGTTTGTCAAGTAGTATTAAGTAATAATAAAGAGCAAATAAGCAGAGTAGCCAAGGCTCGGGCGAGGCGCGGTTCGCCATCGATCGGAGGCTCCGCGCCGCCCGCCTCTCAGGGCAGCAGGGCCAGGGCCTTCTTCCAGTGGCCGAGGATCAGGTCCATTTCTCCGTTCATCGTGGCGTCGGGTCCCTCTAGGGCGGGATGGGCATCGAACCAGGCCAGGGAGCGGCCTATGCCCTCGGCGAAACCGACCCGCGGCCGGAATTCCGGCACGAAGCGCCTGATTTTCGAGTTGTCGAAGATGGAGCTGACGGCCTTGTCGCCCAGGAGCCCGGCAGCCCGCTCGGGGATGATCCGGGCTATGTACTCCGAAGGCACGTGGACGAGCTTGGGGCTCAGGCCCAGGATCCGGCCGATGATGAGGTGGATGGCGTCCCAGGTGAGGACCTCGTCCGAAGTCATGTGGAAGGCTTCGGAGAGGGCCGCCGGGTTGCCGAGCAGCCCGACGAGACCTACCGCGAAATCCGAGGCGTGGGTGAGGGTCCAGAGGGATTGCCCGTCTCCCGGGACGACGATGTCCCTGCCTTCCTTCATCCGCCAGGCAAGTCCGTAGCCGGCCGAACCGAAGCAACCCGGAATCCAGCCGTCGTCGTAGGTGTGGGAGGGGCGGACGATCGTGAATGGGAAGGAGCGCTTCGCGGCCTTTTCGGTCAGCACCCTTTCGCAGGCGATCTTCAGCCTCGCGTATTCCCAGTAAGGGTTTTCGAGAGGGGTTTCCTCGGTGACCCGGGGGCTTAAGGCTGGCTTCC
>CAZRYP010000024.1:10542-16294 GCA_964604295.1 uncultured Treponemataceae bacterium | reverse complement strand
GGGAGAATTGGGAAGGAAAGATAAACGGAGGGGGAGTGCCCCTCGCCAGCGCCTCCGAATTCGCCGCCGTATGGGAGGCCGCGCGACCCATGCTGGTGCGCAGCTATGCCGGCACCAAGGATGTGCCCGCTCTCGCAAAGATGAACGAGGAGACGATCGACATAGCCTGGCATGCCCTATCGCTCTGGTGGTTCTGCAGGCTGGACGGGCGGGGACCCAACACGGTGCTGGCCAACCTTGAGGAGCATTTTCGGGCGCTCCGCTATATCGCATCCACGGGCAAGCCCTTCGAGCCCAACGTACCCCACCATTTCGCCTTCAGGGGCACGGATGATCTCGGCTATGTCATGTCGGGCTATGTGGCGGCGAAAGCCGCCAAGCGCCAGGGCATAAAAACCCTCATCCTCCAGACCATGCTCAATACGCCGAAATTTACCTGGGGCGTACAGGATCTCGCCAAGGCGAGGGTTCTCCTCAGGATGGTGAGGGAGCTGGAAGACCCCGGCTTCAAGGTATATCTCCAGCCCCGGGGAGGCCTCGATTATTTTTCCCCCGACCCGGAAAAAGCCAAGGCCCAGCTGGCGGCGGTCACCGCCATGAGGGACGACATAGAGCCCCACGACGCATCGAGCCCTCAGATCATCCATGTGGTGAGCTACTCGGAGGCCTGGAAGCTGGCCGACCCTCCCGTCATGGAGGAGAGCATAAAGCTGACGCGCCATGCCCTCCAGGAATACAGGCGAATGAGGCTCGAAGGGGCTGTGGACGACATGTCCCGGAATCCCGAGCTCGCGGTCCGCGAGAAAGCCCTGTACGACGATGCCAGAGCCATGATAGGCGCGGTGGAATCCCTCATCCCCGACTGCTATTCCCCCTACGGACTCTATACGATGCTCTCCGCCGGGGTTTTTGCCCTCCCCTGGCTGACAAATTGCCGGGAAGAATTCCAGGCGGCCAATATAGGCACGCGCATACTGAACGGAGGCATGCACGCCGTCGATGGCTCCGGGCTCCCGCTTTCGGTGGGAACGAGAATCGAAACGCTGAGGGCCGCCTTGGCCAGGCGTCCCCAAGGGGGAGGTCTTCATGGCAACTGATTTTTCCTGGCAGGCTGTCGGGGATATATTGAAGACGGTCGCGGCCAAGGGCAGGAAAGCCGTGTGGTGCGTGGCTGGAGCCGGCAATGGCGGCCTTTCGATGGCCGGGCACCTGGGGCTGATGGGCTTCGAGGTCCGCCTCTACAACCGGACCGATGAACACCTCAACGCCGTACGATGGTACGGGGGCGTCGAGCTCGAAGGGGCTGTGGAAGGATTCGGTCCCGTAAGCCTGGCGACAGCTTCCATTCAGGCCGCGGTGGAGGGGGCCGATGTCATCATGATCGTGACGCCCTCGACGGCCCACTTCTCCCTCGCGGCGGCTATGGCCCCCTTCCTCCACGACGGACAGATCGTCGTCCTGAATCCCGGGAGGACGGGGGGAGCCCTGGAGTTCCGCGAAGTCCTCAAGAGGGAGGAGGTGAGGGCGAAGCCCGTGATCGTGGAAGCCCAGACTTTCATCTACGCCTCCAGGATGATAAACCGCCACAGAGGCCACATTTTCCGCGTCAAGAACGGGGTGCCGGCAAGCGCCCTGCCTTCCCACATGACTCCCGAAACGCTCCATGTCTTGAACCAGGCTTTTCCCGAGTTCACGGCCGGCTCCAATGTCCTCGCGACGAGTCTCGAGAACATCGGCGCCGTGTTCCATCCCGCCCTCACCCTCCTCAACGCCGGTTGGATAGAATCCACCGAGGGGAATTTCGAGTACTACCTCCAGGGCATCTCGCCGGCCGTGGCGAGGGTCCTGCAGAAAATCGACGACGAGAGGCTGGCGGTGGCGAGGGCTCTCGGGATAAGGACAGTCTCGGCCCGTGAATGGCTGTATCTCACTTACGATTCATCGGGAGAAAATCTCTGCGCTGCGATCAAGGCCACGGCGGGCTATGCCGGGATCAAGGCCCCGTCGACCATCAATCACCGCTATATCTGGGAGGACGTGCCCATGAGCCTCGTGCCCCTGTCCTCCATCGGCTCCATGCTGGGGATACCGACTCCCACCATAGACATGATCATAAGTCTCGCCGAAACCATGAACGACACCGATTACCGGGCGGGGGGAAGAACGGTCGGAACCCTGGGAATCGAAGGCATGAGCGTCGAGCAGATCCACAGGCTTGTCACCGAGGGCGACGCGCAGAGGAGGGAAAATCCATGAATTTCGAAAACATCACCGCTTCCATCACGTCATTCTTCAATTCGCTGCCGCCCATAGCGGGAGCCTTCCTGACTTTCATCGTGGGCTGGCTCGTCGCCCGGCTTGCGCGGGTTCTCGCTCCCAAGCTCCTCACCTTCCTGCGTTTCGACAGGATGAGCGAGAAGACGGGCATCTCGGGCTTCCTCAAGAAGGGGAACGTGGAGTATCTGCCGTCGAAACTGGTGGGGATCCTCCTGTACTGGTTCCTCATGATTATCACCCTTTCCAACACGGTCGCGAGACTCGACGAAGGGGCGGCCTCGTCGATTTCCCTGTGGATACGCTCAGCCCTCCCCATAGCGATAGCGGCCTGCATCATCGTGGTGATAGGCATCGTCGTGGTCACCTTCCTCTCCAATTTCTTCATCACCATCGCGAAGAACGCGGCCATACACAACCCTGTTCTCATCGGCAAGGCCATCAAGTACATAGGATTCATCGTGGTGGCGACCATCGCCCTCGACCAGCTCGGACTCGGCCAGACTATCGTGAGCACGATCTTCGTCCTCCTCTTCGCGGCCGTCGCCTTCGGCCTCGCCCTGGCCTTCGGCCTGGGCTGCAAGGACATGGCGAAGAAATTCATGGAGGATTTCATCAGGAATATCCAGGAGAAGGGCAGGATCAAGCACGGGACCGACTTGGAAGGTTGAGCCTGATGCCTGGTCGCCAAATCGGTCGGACCATAGGCCGCCCTGTCAGCTGCCTCCTCAGCCTCCCCGCGCTTCCGCGATGAGGGCTTTCGCGAGCAGTACCATCGGATCGATGAGGGGGAGGCTGAGGTCCTCCTGGGCAAGGACGAGGGGCACTTCCGTACAACCGGCCACGATGGCCTCGGCGCCGCGTTCCGCAAGGAGGGCGGCGGCTCTGGCCAGGAGCGCGCGCGGTCCCTCTCCCCTGTTTCCGGCTTTGATGCCCTTCGCCCCGTAGATCGCTTCCATCACGAGCTCCTTTAGCTCCCCGTCATCGGGCCAGAGGATGGAGTATCCCTCGAGCGATGATTCGAAAACCCGGGAGGCCCTGCTGCCTGCAGTGGCGAGGATTCCCAGGCTACGCAACCCAGGAAAGCCCTCGCGCAGGGCGAGAGCCAGGGTATCGAAAGCCGAGACAATACGCAGGTTGCTGCCTTCCCTGAGCCGGGGCAGATAACTGTGCGCGGTCATGCACGCGATACCGACGATATCGACTCCTGCGGCCTCGAGCCTGCGGACTGAAACGAGCATGGCGGGAAGGGGATCGGGACCTCTTCCGAGAATATGCGCCGTCCTGTCGGGGATGGAGGGATCGCATTCGACGACGATGTGGACATGATCCTGGTCCCTGACCGCCCCGTCGAATGAGAGAAGCTTCGAGAAAAAGTCCGAAGTGGCCTCCGGCCCCATGCCCCCAAGAATTCCGATAGTCTTCATGACTGCCCTTCCTTGTGCGCTTATGCGCGAAGTGTAGCGCATGGTCCGAGTCCTAGGCAATAAAGTCAGGCAATAAAAAGAATTTGCGCGATCGCGATTTGTGGTTTACCATTCGATTCGGGGTCTGCCCAAATTTCGCCTTCGGACAGGAACCTCTCTTTACTGTATCAAGGAGGATCTCATGACGGACAAGAAGGAAAAACGGGGTATGTTCGATTGGTACTTCAAGACCAATCTCCTCGCCCGCATTCTCATCGGTCTCGTGCTGGGCGCGATCCTGGGCGTAGTCCTGGGATTCTTCCCCGATTCGGTCAAGCCCTTCGTCGACAATTCCAAATTCTTCGGCGACCTCTTCATAAGGCTCCTGAAAATGATCGTCGTGCCGGTGATTCTCTTTTCCCTCATCGCGGGAGCGGCCAGCATAGCCCCCTCCCGGCTCGGAAAAGTCGGCATCAAGATCATGATCTACTACCTCCTGACGAGCGCTTTCGCCGTGTTCATCGGTCTCGTGTTCGCCAACATCCTGCAGCCGGGAGCCGGGTTCAACATCGTAGGCGACGCGGCGATCAAGGGCAAGGACGCGGCCGTGCCCACGGTCATTCAGATCCTGCTCAACATCGTGCCTACCAACCCCTTCGAGTCCCTCACCAAGGGCGACGTCCTCCCCATCATCTTCTTCGCCGTCGTCTTCGGCATCGCCCTGTCCTATGTCAAGGATTCGGCCAACAAGACCCTCGCGAAGACGGGCGCGACCCTTCTCGACATAACGAACGCCGCCGCCGAGACGATGTACAAAATCGTGTCCGGCATCATGCAGTACGCCCCGATAGGCGTCTTCGTGCTCATAGCCCAGGTATTCGCCCAGCAGGGTCCCAAGGCCATCGGCCCCCTCCTCATCGTGACCCTGACCGTCTACATAGGGCTCCTCGTTCACCTCGTGGGAGTCTACGGCGGACTGCTCTCCGTCTATAAGCTCGGTTTCGTCAAGTTCCTCAAGGGAGCCAACGAAGCCATGGTGACAGCCTTCGTCACCAGGTCCTCGAGCGGGACCCTCCCGATCACGATGCGCTGCTCCGAGGAGAAGCTGGGCATCCCGCGCGCCATCTCTTCCTTCACGCTGCCCCTGGGCGCCACGATCAACATGGACGGCACCGCCATCTATCTCGGCGTCTGCGCCATGTTCATAGGCTACGCGACCGGCCAGCCCCTCACGGTCAACCAGCAGTTGACCGTGGTGATCACGGCGACCCTCGCGTCCATCGGAACGGCTGGAGTACCCGGAGCGGGAGCCATCATGCTCCTCATGGTCCTGGAATCCATCGGCCTCAAGGTCACGGAAGGCTCGGCCGTCGCCGCCGCCTATGCCATGATCCTCGGCATCGATGCCCTCCTCGACATGGGACGCACCTGCCTGAACGTCACCGGCGATATCGCCGGGTCGGCCATCGTCGCGAAGACGGAAAAAGAACTCGACATGACGATGTGGAAGTGACAGGCATCGGAACCTGAGGCTTTCCAGGGCTGCCCGCTGAAATTAGCGGGCAGCCCTTATCATTGGTGAAAAGGCGGATTTATGCAAAAAATATGCATAAATTGACTAAAACCCCTCGACATATTCACATAATATGCATAAAATCCTGGCCATGAAGAAGAAAATTGTCCTCGCCTATTCAGGCGGTCTCGACACGACGGTGATCGTTCCCTGGCTCAAGGAAAACTACGACTGCGACGTGGTCTGCGTCTGCGGCGATGTCGGCCAGGAGGCCGACTGGGTTGCCATGGAAAAGCGCGCCATCGCGTCCGGCGCCATCAAGTTCATCAAGCTGGACCAGAAGGCCGAATTCGTTTCCGAATATCTCTGGGCTCTTGTCAAGGCGGGAAGCCCCTACGAGAAGAAGTACCTTCTCGGCACATCGGCCGCGCGGCCTCTTCTCGCCAAAGGCCTGGCTCAGGCCGCCATCGCGGAAGGCGCTGACGCCATCGCCCATGGCTGCACCGGCAAGGGCAACGATCAGGTCCGCTTCGAACTGGGCGTGAAGGCTTTCGCTCCC
>CAZRYP010000024.1:2970-10532 GCA_964604295.1 uncultured Treponemataceae bacterium | reverse complement strand
AGGGAAGAGGAAATCGAGTATCTCGAAAAAAGGAACATCCCCGTTCCCATGAAGAAATCCGATTCCTACTCCCGTGACGACAACCTCTGGCATATAAGCCATGAGGGCCTCGATCTCGAGGATCCGGCCAACGAGCCCAAGTTCGAAGGCATGCTCAAGATGAGCGTTCCGCCCGAGAAGGCTCCCGACAAGGCCGAATACGTGACGATCGGCTTCGAAACGGGAGTGCCCGTTTCGGTCAACGGCGAGAAGCTGAGCCCCGTGGCCCTGGTCAGGAAGCTCAACCTCATCGGCGGCAGACATGGCGTCGGCATCATCGACATGGTGGAAAACAGGGTTGTGGGCATGAAATCCCGCGGCGTCTACGAAACGCCGGGCGGAGCCATCATCATGGAGGCCCACGACAAGCTCGAGCAGCTCTGCCTCGACAGGAAGACCCTATCCTTCAAGCTTACGGTCGCCCAGCGCTTCGCCGAGATCCTCTATGAGGGCGAATGGTTCTCCCCCCTCTCCTCGGCCCTCTGCGCCTTCATAGACTCGACCCAGTCCGTGGTGACCGGCAGCGTGACGGTCAAGCTCTACAAGGGTTCCATCCTTTCGGCCGGAGCCACTTCTCCCTATTCCCTCTACGACGCCAGCCTGGCGAGCTTCACGACAGGACCTCTCTTTTCCCACAAGGATTCGACGGGATTCATCAACCTCTTCGGCCTCCCTACCAAGGTGAGGGCCAGGCTCAACCAGAGGATCAGTTCCCACGGCACGGCTTCCGGTCCCGATGTGGTAAAGCCCGGCAACTCGGGCTATACTGCACCCGCGGGCGACTGACGATAATCGGAATGCCCCTGCCGTCGGCGCCATCGGAAGCGCGGGCGGTCGGGGCATCATGTGCTGAAGGGGAGGCGTCGCGCCTCCCCTTATTTTTATCCAGGATGGTACGGCGATGGCAAAATTATGGCAGGGAGCCCGGGGCGGTGCGGGACTCCACCCCGACGTGGAAGCCTTTCTCTCCTCACTCTCCGTAGATACGAGACTGCTCGGCGAGGACATCGAATGTTCGATCGCCCACGCCAGGATGCTGGGTAGGCAGGGCATCCTCCCGGCCGAGGAAGCCGAGGCCATATGCGGAGCGCTGGAGGACATGCAGGCCGAAGCCCGCTCGGGAAGCCTGGCCATAGATCAGGAGAGCGAGGACATACACAGTTTCATAGAAGCGGAGCTGACGAAGCGGTTGGGAGAGCCGGGCAAGGCCGTGCACGCGGGCAGAAGCAGGAACGACCAGGTGGCCGTCGCCTTCAGGCTCCACATCCTCAGGGCCTTCGGAAGGACCGAGGAGACCCTCCTCGGCGCCATGGCTTCCATCCTCGACCTGGCCTCGGGGCAGAGGGAAACCATCATGCCCGGATATACCCACCTGCAGCGGGCCCAGCCCGTGACCCTGGCTCACCATCTCCTCGCCTGGTGCGCCGCCCTCGAGCGCGACGTCGGCAGGCTGCGCGACGGCAGGGTCCGCGCCGACGAGTGCCCCCTGGGCTCGGGAGCCCTCGCGGGGTCGGGCCTGCCCACCGACAGGGAATTCACATCCGAAGCCCTGGGATTCGCCCGCCCTTCGCGCAACACGATGGACGCCGTCGCCGACAGGGATGCCTGCGTGGACTACGCGGCGGCCTGCGCGAGCATCATGGTCCACCTCTCGCGGGCATGCGAGGATATAGCCCTCTGGGCTTCGAAGGAATACTCCTTCGTGAAGCTCGGCGACGCCGCCAGCACAGGATCGAGCATAATGCCGCAGAAGCGCAACCCCGATCCCGCCGAGCTCATCAGGGGCAAATCGGCGAGGGTCCTGGGCGCCCTGCAAACCATCCTCGTCATGCAGAAGGGCCTTCCCTATGCCTACAACCGCGATCTCCAGGAGGACAAGGAAGTCTTCTTCGACCTCGAGGACACGACGATAGGAGCCCTGAAGGCTTTCTCCGTCCTCGTCTCATCCATCCTTCCCGACGCCGGGAGGATGGGGCAGGCCGCGGGGGAGGGCTTCCTGGAAGCCACCGACATCGCCGAGTACCTCGTCCTCGGGGGACTCCCCTTCAGGACGGCCTACCAGGCGGCCAAGGCCCTCGTGGGACTCAGCCTCTCGACAGGAAGGCGCTTTTCCGCCCTCACCGAGGAGGAGATGAGGGGCAGCCACGAGGCCTTCCACAAGCCGGGCTTCGACAGGGAGAACTTGCTTTCCTACCTGGAACCGGCTGCCTGCGTGGCGAGACGCAGGCAGACGGGCGGCCCCTCCCCCGAAAGGACGGGAGAGGAGATCAGGCGCCTCAAGGCTTTCATCGACGCCCCGCGGGACGGAGACTGAAGTCTTGTCTTCCCCCAGCTCCTTCCGGGCCGTTTCCATCCCCTGCATCCTCCTCGCGGCGGGAGCGAGCTCGCGGATGGGCAGCCATAAGCTGCTTCTGCCCCTGGGCGGGGAGACGGTGGTGGAAAGGACGGCCAGGATGGCCGGCGCCCGGGGCCGGCCCCTCATCGTCGTGACCGGGTGGGGGCGCGAGGCGGTGGAAACAGTCCTGGCCCAGCGGCCGGATATCCGCTTCGTCTTCAATCCGGACTGGAAGGGCGGCATGGTGACCTCGGCTCTCGCGGGCATCGCCGCCCTTCCAGGAGATTGCGCCGGATTCTTCCTCCACCACGCCGACATGCCCTTTGCAAACGAGGGGGTCTTCGATCTCCTCGGGCGGGTCGCCCTCAGGCGGCTGGACGCGGGCGACCCGCCCCTCGCCCTCGTCGCGGGCAGGCACGGAAGGGCGGGACATCCCGTCTACTTTCCCGCGTCATGGATCCCCGCAATCGGGGCTCACGGCAGCGGCGAGCGCTTGAAGGGCATCCTCGACGAGCTCGGCTCCCTCATCGTCGAAACAGGTTGCGACGGGGTCCTGGAGGACATGGACAGCCCGGAGGAGTATGAATCCCTCCTGGTCAAATATGGCGGCGCGGAGGCGCGGGGACAGGGCGGCAATCATGACCCGGCAGAGCGATAAGACCAACGCGGCAAGAATCCTCGAAGCGTCGGGCTTCGCCTTCCGGATCCTCCGCTATGAAGTCGACGATGATTTCAAGGCGACCCATGCCGCCGAAAAGCTGGGCCTCGACCCCGACCAGGTCTTCAAGACCATCGTGCTCATCGGGGAAAGAATCGGACATTTCGTCTGCGTCTTGCCGGGATCCTGTGAAATCGACCTCAAGAAGGCCGCCAGGGCGGCGGGGGACAAAGCCTGCGTCCTCCTCCCTCTCAGGGAGCTGGAACCTCTCACCGGCTACGTGAGGGGAGGCTGCTCTCCCCTGGGAATGAAGAAGCGTCTTCCCACGATCCTGGACGAGACGGCCCTGCTCTTCGAGACCGTCTCCGTGAGCGCCGGCCGCAGGGGGATGCAGATCCTCATCGATCCTTCCTCTCTCATCGAGGCAACGGGCGCCTCGCTGGCCGATATTTCTGCATAAATATGCAAAACTACTACATAAATACGTAAAAAATAGACCAAACCCCTTGAAAGAATCCGGGGCGGACGCTATTTTATTCCAAACCCGCCATGGACTACACGAAAGGAGACTTCATGCAATCCAGGAAAAAGACAGCCCTTCTGGTCTTGGAGGACGGCGCCGAATTCGCCGGGAAGGCCTTCGGATCTCCCTGTCCTTCCCGCGGCGAAGTCGTTTTTTCCACGGGGATGGTAGGCTATCCCCAGTCCCTCACCGATCCCTCCTACAAAGGCCAGATCCTCGTGCTCACCTATCCCCTGGTCGGGAATTATGGCATTCCCTCGGAGGGATTCGACCGCTTCGGCATACCCCGCGATTTTGAATCGACAAAAATACAGGTTTCGGGACTCGTCGTCGCCGAACTTTGCGACTCGCCCAGCCACTACAGCTCCAGGCGCAGCCTTTCCTCCTGGATGGAAGGGGAGGGGATTCCCGGGATTTCCGGCATCGATACCAGGGCTCTCACTCAGCGCCTGAGGGAGCGCGGCGTCATGAAGGGGCGCATCCTCATCGGGGGGAAGGAGCCGGCGGCCGCCCTGGGCAGGGAGGAGGAGAACCCCGTATCCGAAGTCTCCTGCAAGGAAACGGTAACCTATCGCGGCGAGCCCGGGGGACCCACGATCGCCGTGGTCGACTGCGGGGTCAAGGCCAACATACTCAGGATCATCCTGGGCACGGGAGCGAGCGTGGTGAGAGTGCCCTGGGACACAGATCTCCGCGCAGTCCCCTGCGACGGGATATTCCTCTCCAACGGCCCCGGCGATCCCAAGGCCTGCACCAAGACCATCGCCTCGGTGAGGCGTGCCCTCGCCGGATCCAAGCCTGTCTTCGGCATCTGCCTCGGCAACCAGATCCTCGCCCTCGCGGCGGGAGCCGACACCTACAAGCTGCCCTACGGCCACAGGGGACAGAACCAGCCGGCCCTCGAGGTGGGCGGCACGCGCTGCTACATGACGAGCCAGAACCACGGATACGCGGTGCGCGGGGACAGCCTCCCCCACGGCTGGGAGCCCTGGTTCGTGAACGTGAACGACGGGACCATCGAGGGAATCCGCGCTTCGCGCAAGCCCTTCTCGGCGGTCCAGTTCCATCCGGAAGGCTGTCCAGGCCCGAGGGATACCCAGTTCCTCCTCGAAAAATTCATCGCCGACGCGAAACTTTATGGAGAGAGCCATGAAAAAGCCTGAAAGGGTTCTGGTCCTCGGATCCGGCGGCCTCAAGATCGGCCAGGCCGGGGAATTCGACTATTCCGGCTCCCAGGCTCTCAAGGCCCTCAGGGAAGAAGGCGTTTCCACCATCCTCATCAATCCCAACATCGCGACCATACAGACCAGCGAAGGCATGGCGGACGCCACCTACTTCCTTCCCGTGACGCCCGAGTTCGTCAGGAAGGTGATAGAGAAGGAGAGGCCCGACGGCATCCTCCTCGCCTTCGGAGGCCAGACCGCCTTGAACTGCGGCATCGAGCTCCACGACGAGGGCATCCTGTACAAGTACGGCGTGGAAGTCCTCGGGACACCCGTCGAGGCGATAAGGCTCACCGAGGACAGGGATCTCTTCGCCAGAAGGCTCCACGAGATAGGGGCGCTTACGCCCCGGAGCAGGGCTGCCCTCTCCGTCGACGAGGCGAAGGCCGCCGCCGCCGGAATCGGCTATCCCGTGATGGTCCGCGCGGCCTTCGCCCTGGGCGGCGCCGGATCGGGAATCTGCCGGAATTCGAGGCAGCTCGTCGCGCGCTGCGAGAAGGCGTTTTCCCTCTCGCCCCAGGTCCTCGTCGAGGAGTGGCTGGGCGGGTGGAAGGAAATCGAGTACGAAGTCGTGCGGGACAGGTTCGACAACTGCATCGCCGGCTGCAACATGGAGAATTTCGACCCCCTCGGCATACATACGGGGGAGAGCATCGTCGTCGCCCCTTCCCAAACCCTGACGGACAGGGAATACCACAAGCTCCGCGCCGTGGCCCTGGATGTCATCCGCTCGATAGGCATCGTGGGCGAGTGCAACATCCAGTACGCGCTCAATCCGAAGACGGACGAGTACAGGATCATCGAGGTGAACGCGAGGCTCTCGCGCAGCTCGGCCCTCGCGTCGAAGGCCACGGGCTATCCCCTGGCCTATGTCGCCGCGAAGCTCGCTCTCGGGGCATCCCTCACCGAGATAAGCAACAGGATCACCAAGGCCACGATGTCCTGCTTCGAGCCCGCCCTGGACTACTGCGTCGTCAAGATCCCGCGCTGGGACCTCACCAAGTTCAAGGACGTCGACACCCATCTCGGCAGCGAGATGAAGTCGGTGGGCGAGGTCATGTCGATTGGCAGGACCTTCGAGGAAGCCCTCCAGAAGGCCATCAGGATGACGGGAACGGGAGCCCGCGGGCTCTCCGACGATCCCAAGCTCATGGGAAGGGAATTCACGTCCATCAAGGCGGCCCTGAACCAGCCGACCGACAGGCGGCTCTTCGCCATCTACCGCGCCTTTTCAGAGGGCTGGACTGTCGACGCCATACACCGGCAGACGAAGATCGACCGCTGGTTCCTCGACCGTATAGCGGCCGTTCACGCCATGGAGGCTCAGCTCCGCGAGCTGCCCGGTCCGGCAGCCGGACAGGCCAAGACCGGCAAGAGCGGCAAAGCCGGCTACCCGTCCAGGGAGCTTCTCCTCGCGGCCAAGAAGATGGGCTTTTCGGACGAGGGGCTGGCGTCCATCCTCTCCCTGAAGGAAGCCGAAATTCGAAGCTACAGGGAGGAGCGGGGCATCCTTCCCTTCGTCAAGCAGATCGACACCCTCGCGGCCGAGTATCCCGCCGAGACCAATTACCTCTACATCACCTATTCCGGGGAGAAGAGCGATGTCGCGCCCTCGGGCTCGGGGATCATGGTGCCGGGATCCGGACCCTACCGGATCGGATCCTCGGTCGAGTTCGACTGGTGCTGCGTGAACGCGATACAGACGGCGAGAAACCTGGGAAGGCGCACCATCATGGTGAATTGCAACCCCGAGACGGTGAGCACGGATTACGATGTCTGCGACAGGCTCTATTTCGAGGAACTGAGCCTCGAGCGGGTCCTGGACATCTATGAATTCGAACATCCCGAGGGCATGATCCTCTCCATGGGCGGCCAGATACCCAACAACCTGGCCATGAAGCTCTACGACGCCGGCGCAGTCATCCTGGGCACCTCGCCATCCAATATCGACAGGGCAGAGGACAGGAACAAGTTTTCCGCCCTCCTGGACAGGCTGGGCGTGGACCAGCCCGAGTGGAAGGACCTCACCACGGTCGCCGAAGCCCTCGTCTTCGCCGAGAAAGTGGGCTACCCGGTCCTCGTCCGTCCCTCCTACGTCCTCTCCGGCGCGGCGATGAACGTCGCCTGGGACCAGTCCAGCCTCGCCACCTTCCTGGGCATGGCCGCCGATGTCTCTCCCGAACACCCCGTCGTCATTTCCAAGTTCATCGAGAACTCCAAGGAAATAGAGATCGACGCGGTAGCCAGGCATGGACGAATCCTCTACCACGCCATCACCGAGCACATCGAGAACGCGGGCGTCCACTCGGGCGACGCGACGGTCGTCCTGCCCGCCCAGAGGCTCTACATCGAGACGATACGGCAGATCAGGAGGATCACGGAGAAGATAGCCGAGGCCCTCGAGATAACGGGACCCTTCAATATCCAGTTCATAGCCCAGCACAACCGAATCAAGGTCATCGAGTGCAACCTGAGGGCGTCGCGGAGCTTCCCCTTCTGCTCGAAGGTTTCCCGCGTGAACATGATAGAGATGGCCACCAAGGCCATCCTGGACGTGGACACGGGAGAGACGGCCTCCTCAGCCCTCGACCTGCCCTGGGTGGGGGTCAAGGCCGCCCAGTTCAGCTTCTCCCGCCTGCACGGAGCCGATCCCATCCTGGGCGTGGAGATGGCTTCCACGGGCGAGGTGGGCTGCATCGGTACCGATCTCGACGATGCCTTCATGAATGCCCTTCTTTCGGTGGGCTACCGCATCCCGAAGAAGAACATCCTCCTCTCCACAGG
>CAZRYP010000024.1:0-2960 GCA_964604295.1 uncultured Treponemataceae bacterium | reverse complement strand
AAGCTGGAGTTCCTGGACAGCGCCAGGAAGCTGGCGGGAATGGGTTTTTCCCTCTTCGCCACGGGCGGCACCGCCAAGTTCCTCGCTTCCAACGAGGTGCCTTGCTCCAGGCTGCACTGGCCACTCGAAAAGAAGGAGCCGAACATAGCTACCATGCTCCGCAACCGAGAGTTCGACCTCGTCATCAACATTCCCAAGAACAACAAGGAGAGGGAGCTCAGGAACGACTACATCATCCGAAGGTCGGCGATAGACTTCAACATTCCCCTCTTCACCAACATCAAGGTGGCCAAGCAGTTCATCGACAGCCTGGAGACGCAGCGGCTGAAGGGTTTCGAGATCAAGTCCTGGGAGGAATACCGCTGAAGCCGCCTCCCCCGAAAGCCGCTCAATCCTCCGCTTGCGTTTTACCCGATATGTGCTAGAATATCCTCGTTCGCGCGGCATCCCGCCAGAGCCGCGGCTCGCGAGGTATACGATGAGCAGTCCTGCCGCCCGGCTCTATATCGGGGTTCGTCCCTAGAATCCACGACAAGGTTTTAAAAAAACTCCCCATCGCCGCCGGAAGGATTCCTTCCCGCGCCTCGAGTCCTGGGGATGGATTTTCATGGCATCGAGCGGAACATTATGGAATCGGAAAAGACATACAGGAAAAGACTGATCTCGTACGTTGGCCGGCACAAGCGCTACGCCATTCCTGGCCTGGCCGTCATGACGGTGATTTCCCTTGGCAGAGTCGTTCAACCTCTCATCCTCAGGGAGATAGTCGACAAGGCCGTGCCCAGGGGCGACAGCGCCCTCCTTTTGCGTTATGCGCTCGCGTACCTGGCGGTCATCGTCATATCCAGCGGCCTTACATACGCGGGGAACATGCTCACGGCCAGGCTGGGCCTATCAGTCGTCACCCGAATCAAAGAAGATCTCTTCGCGCATCTCCTCAGGCTTCCCGTGTCGTATTTCGACGCGCATCCCGTGGGCGAGCTGATGTCGCGCACGGAGAACGACACGGAAAAAGTGAGGGACGTATTCTCCAGCCTCGGCGTGACCTTCATCGTGAGCGTTCTCATGATGGCGGGGATGTTCGCGGTAACCTTCGTCCTCGCGCCCGCGCTCGCCCTCGCGATGCTGGGCGTCGTCGCGGTTTTCCTCGTCGTGCTCCTTTATTTCTTCAACAAGCTCCTCAGCCTCTACGAGGCTTCCAGGGGGCTCTACGCGAAAATACTCGCCAAGGTCACCGAATTCGTCCAGGGCATGGAAATCGTCAGGGTATTCGACAGGAAGGCATGGGCGATGGAATCACTCGACCTCACGGGAAGGGCCAAGCGGAGGAACGACGTCAAGGTTTCCCTCTTCGAGTTTTCGGCGATGTCAGCCATCGACTCCCTCGTCGGTCCCCTCTTCATCGTCGGCCTCATCCTCCTCTACGCCCCGCGCGTCCTCTCCGGAGGGATGAGCCTGGGCACCCTCCTGCTTTTCTTCGAATACGGAGCATCCCTCCTGAGGCCGGTCGCGGAAATCGCGGAATGCATAAGGAGGATGCAGCAGGCGAGGATTTCCTTCGGCCGCATCACGTCCATAATGTCCCTGCCCGAGGAAGCGGGGCTGGAGAACGAGGAGGAAGCCGCCTTCGGGAAGGAAATACGCTTCGAGCATGTCTGGTTCGCGTACAAGGACGAGGACTGGGTCCTGAAGGACCTGAGCTTCTCCATTCTCAGGGGCTCCCTCACCGCGGTCGTGGGCTCCTCGGGTTCGGGGAAGTCCACGACCGTCGGCCTTCTCTGCGGGTTCTACCGGCCCCTCAAGGGGAGCATCACCATCGACGGCCGACCCCTCGAAAGCCTGGATCTGCGAAGCTGGAGAGAGAAAATAGGGCTTGTCCTCCAGGATGTCTATCTCTTTCCCGGATCCGTCCTGGAGAATGTCAGGGTCTACAACGACGAGGTCGCCGAGGAAAGCGTGGCGAAAGCCCTGGAGAGCGTGCGCGCCTCGGGGATGATCCGGACCCTGCCTTCGGGGCTCCAGACCAACCTCTGGGAACGCGGGGGCAACCTCTCGGCCGGGGAAAAGCAGCTTCTCGCCTTCGCCAGGGCCCTCGCCGCCGACCCCGAACTCGTCATCCTCGACGAGGCGACCAGCAATATCGACATGGACACCGAGGAGAAAATCCGCCTCAGCCTCGATATCCTCCTGGAGGGGAGGACGGCGCTCATCGTCGCCCACAGGCTTTCATCCGTCCTCCACGCCGACCAGATACTCTTCTTCCGCGAGGGCAGGATCGTCGCCAGGGGCAGCCACTCCGAACTCCTGGCGAACCTCCCCGAGTACAGACGCCTGGTCGAACAGCAGTTCCTGGACAGGGAGGCCGTATGAAGGACGCGAAAAACGCGCATATCGCCTGGATCTGGCATGTCTGGAGGGAAAGGAAAGGTCTCATCGCCCTCCTGCTTTTTCTCACCCTTCTCTCGAGCCTCGTCGCCGTGGCCTTTCCCCTCCTGACGAAGGAATTGTTCGATATGCTCGAGGCCGCCCTCTCGGGCAGGTCCGGCCAAAAGGACTCCGCCGCCGCCCTGAACAGGGCCGCGCTTCTCTTCGCGGCCCTCGGCGTCGCGGGTTTTGTCGCGGGCTTCTTCCCCGGCGTGCGAGGCGCCCTCAACGTCGTATTCGACTATATCGTGCGGAAAAAATACTTCGCCATCCTGACCGAAAAGGACTACAGGTTCTTCTCGGAGTTCTCCTCCGGCGATCTCGTGACGAGGCTGACCTCGGACATCGGCGACTTTCCCAAGCTCGCCTGGTTCCTCTGCTCGGGCATTTTCGGGGCCGTGGAATCCACGACCAAGGTCATCTTCTGCGCCATCGCCATGGTCGCCCTCGACTGGAGGCTCGCCCTCTTCTCCATCGCCTCCCTGCCTTTCATGCTCTATATCTTCTCCCGCACACAGGACAGCATCTATGACAAG
>CAZRYP010000023.1:0-16460 GCA_964604295.1 uncultured Treponemataceae bacterium | reverse complement strand
CTCCCTGGACGCGGAAGCGATTTCCCGCGGGGCTACCCTGTACATACCCGAGAAGGTCGTGCCCATGCTTCCTCCCGGCGCCGTGGCTCGCCTGGGCCTGGGACTGGAAGCGGAATCCCCCGCCCTCTCCTTCGGCGTAAAGCTCGCGGGAGACGGCTCCCCCCGCGAAACCCTCATCACGCCCAGCCTAGTGAGCGTCGCGAGGCTCAATTATGAGGAAGCCGACGCACTGCTGGCATCCGGCCACCCTGGTCTCGCGAGTCTCGACGCCTTCGCCAGGCTCCGTCACGAAAGACGTCTCGCGAACGGCGCCGTGGACATAGACCTGCCGGAGGTATCGATAAAAGCCGGGAATGGGGAAATCCGCTTCGTATCCGTGCAGCCCACACGCTCCTCGGAGATCGTCCGCGAGATGATGCTCCTGGCCGGGGAAGCCGCGGCGCGATGGGCCTACGAGCGGAAGATCCCCTTCACCTATTCGAGCCAGGAAGCGCCCCAGATCCCCAGGAATCTTCCCAGATCCGACGAGGAGGCCGGAGCCCTCTCGCTTCAGTACCAGCGCAGGAAGGGCATGAAGGCCAGCATCGTCGGCACCGAATGCCTTGCCCACCAGGGCCTGGGCCTCTCTTTCTACTCCCAGGTCACGAGTCCCCTCCGCCGCTATCAGGATCTCCTCGCCCACTATCAGATCCGCGCCTTCCTCGCCGCCGAAGACGGCGTAGGCGCCTCGCGCTCCGGCGGCAAGGCGCCCGATCTGCTTTCACCCGACGAAGTATCGAGGCGCTGCATCCTCGCCGCCCAGGGAGCCTCCTCGACCCGACAGGCGGAACGCGATTCCCGCCTGCATTGGATAGCCTGCTTCCTTTCCCGCAACCAAGACTGGAAGGGGGAAGCCAGGGTCCTGGACCTGAGGGAGCGCGATGCGTGGATAATCATCCCATCCCTGGGACTTGAGACTTCGATGAGGACGAAAATGCGGCTTTCGCCCGACGATATCGTCCAGGTGAAGGCGTCCCGGATATCGATTGCGTTGCACGATATCACCTTCGAACCGGTCGCCTGATCGGTTGACCTTTTCGTCGAGTCCTCCTATGCTTTTGCATTGAAATGGGCACCCAAGAACTGAAGCTTTCCGCCATCCTCTCGATCGACATTCCCGAGCTTTCCTATTCGGGGGAAGCCGACGATGAGGCTTCCTCCATCGACTTCTGCCACAGTCTCATCCAGGTTTCGGCCGGCGCCCGCGGCGGCGACCTCGTCAAGGCGATCGGGGATTCCTTCGTGCTGACCTTCGCCAATTGCCAGGACGCCATACGCTGCGCGATGGACATTGCCGGCAAGCTGTCGGTCGAAGCCTCTCCCGCACTCAAAGCCCGCATGGGCATCCATCTGGGCGATGTCCACTTCTTCGAAAGGAATGTCTTCGGCGATGCCGTCGATGCCGCCTCGGCCCTTCAGGCCGCAGCCAGGCCAGGCACGATCTGCCTTTCGGGCGAAGTGCTCTCCCTTGCCGGCGACAGGATGGGTCTGGAAGCCGTCCCCCTCTCGACGCAGCGCCAAAAGGCCCTTCCCGCGGGCATCAAAGCCTATGAAATACCGGCTTCGGGCAGCCCGCCCACACCGAAGGCCGCCTCGGAAAAATCCTCGGCGGAGAAATCCATGGCTACCCCGGACCGGACCGAAGGCTCCCCCTCCCTCGAGGAAATCCGCAGGGCTGTTCTCGAGGAGATCCGCGTCCAGGGAAGGCGCCTGACGGTGGACGAAGCCCTGCGAAAATTCGGCTGGTACGGCGTGGAGGCCACGGAAGTGATAGCTTCCCTGTCCGAAGCGGGAATTCTCGTCGGAAAGAGCTCGCCCTCGGCAACGCCGAAGTCCGGCGCCGAAGCACGCGAATCCTCGGACTACAGGCCTTCGGATTCTGGCGGAGACCTCGGCAGGAGCATCGAATCAGCGATCCATTCCATCGTGTCCGAAATCGAGAGGGCTGTGGAGGCGGGATCCAGGAAGACGGCGAGCATGGGGAACGGGAGTTCCGATGGTTCCGGCTTCCACGTCAGGTTCGACAAGGAAAGCTTCAAGGAGAGCGCGCAGGGACTCAAGGAAGTGGGCCGGGAAATCAAGCGCCAGGTGAACGAGAGCCGTCATGCCGCGCGGCACGGCGGACAGCGCGGAGAGCGGCATGCCGAAAAGCGCGCCGGCCGCGATCCCTCCTCCCGGGGCAGGACAAACCCTTCCGTCGGCGCGTTCGAAAAGTACAGGTCCGATCTCACGGTCAAAGCCGGAAAGCTCAGGAAAGGCGTGGCCGGCGGCATCATCTCCTTCCTCCTCATCAATTCCGGCCTCTGGTATTTCAACTTGAACTATTCCACCGATTTCCCCTGGGCTCCCCTGGTGAGCATCTTCTGGGGATTCGGTCTCGTGGATTCCGTATTCTCCTCGATCAGGGCCTCGAAGCAAGCCAGGGAGGCCGAAGCCCTGCCCGACCTCGATGAAGGCCAGGTCAAGGAACTCAAGGCCATCCACAAAGAAAGGGATTCGATAGGCAAGCATTTCATAAGCACGCTCTCCATACCCTCCGCGCTTGCACTCATCAACATGGCGACGGACAGGGGCAATCCCTGGTTCGTCATTCCCTCCGCCATACTCGCGGCGACCTTCGTCATCCATTTCATCACCTACCTCGCGGGAACGCCCGGCCGCAGCCGACGATTCTTCGAAAAGCTGGGAATCCGAAGGGGCAGGAGGGGACTCGAGGAAGCCAGAAAGAAGAGGGAAACGACGACGGTGGACCTGGGGGCCTATGCCGATATCTATCGGGATGCCAGCGAGTCGGCTGAGGATATAGAGAGTTCGCTCTCGGTCTCCGATCCCAAGGCCGCCGCGGAGATGAAGCCCCAGCTGGAGGGTTATCTCAACCAGGTCCTCCTCCTCGCCAGGACGGCCAACGAACTGGATGCCATCATCGGGGAAATCCCGATGGAAGCCCTGGAAAAGGACAAAGCCGCCCTGCAGACTAAGCTCCAGACGGCCAGGGAAGGCATGAAAACGGAGTATGAGGGAAGCATAAAGGAAATCGAGAAGCAGGAAGATTCCTTCAAAGGCCTGGCCCAGCAGCGGGAAGTGATAGATCTCAGGCTTCGCTCCTCGGTGAGCCAGCTCCAGCAGCTCAAGATGGACCTGGCCAGAGCGAAGGCGGCCGACGCCGAAATCGACACGGGAAGGTCCGAATCGGCCCTCTCTTCCATACGCGCCCGGTCGGAGGAGCTTTCCCGCTACATCGACGATCTCAAGGAAGGAAACCTGGAGGTCCTCGCCGACCCATTCCTCGAACTCGAGAGACAGTATGGCGCCGGGGCCTCACAACTCCCCGCAGGCGAAGGGATCGCTCCCGGATCCTCAGCGTCCGATCATTGACCAGATTTTCAGCATGGCCTTGTCGGTGCTGGTATTGTCTATGTAAATTCCAGGAAGCCTGAAGGGATCCAAGGCGCCGGCCGCCGCGAATGTGCTGTCCGAGGTCCTGATTGCCCTGTAGCCCAGACCGGCGGCCGCTTCGATGATCTCCATCTTTCCGGCCCCCGAGCCGAAGGGGAGAGCCAGGATATCGGCCGGCTCGCCCGTGTTGGCTTCGATCGCCGTCTTGGAATCGGCCAGTTCCCTCAGCAGAGTGTCATGATCCACCTCTCCCAGATACCTGTGAGACGATCCGTGGGAACCCATGGTGAACAGCTTGTTGCCCTTGGCATCCCTGTACCCCGCCATTTCCCTGATCTGCTGCCAATTCATGTAGCCGATTTCGCCCACAAAGCCCGAGATGAGAAAGAAGGTGGCCTTGATGCCGTATTCCTTGAGCAAGGGATAGGCGATCGCGTACATGGACAGGTCGCCGTCATCGAAGCTTATGAGGGCGGCGTCGCTTGTCAGCTTCATCCGGCCTTCCCTGACGGCAAGAAGATCGTAGAAGTCCACGATCCTGAACCTGCTCCTGATGAAGGCGAGATCGTGCTCGAAATTGTAGATGTCCCTGTTGTACTCGTTTCCGGTCCTGCCGAAAACCAGGTTGTGGTACATGAGAATCACTATCTTGGGATCGGTCCTCTGGGGCACTTCCTGTTCGGCCAGCTGGTTCCCGCTGACTGTCATCGCTTTCTGTCCCAGCACCTTCGAGTCTTCTTTCCAGTACCGTATGGTGCCCGAATGCTCCTCCTCGGGAGGGGCGCTCGTGGCGCAGGAAGAGAGAGCCGCCAGGACGAGAAAGCCCGCCAAGGACAGGGCGGCCCCGAGAAATGCGGCGCGGCGCGATCCCGACTTTCGATCACCGTTATTATTCACGAATAGTATCATATCCTCGCGGGAGGCCGGACGAAACCCCATCCGCTTCCATACGCCCGGAGAGCCTGGGCTGGAAAAAGCGGCGGTCGTGTGAGATACTGGCGACATAGTCCCTACCGCTCGCAAGGAGACAGGAATCATGAATGAGCTGTTCACCAGGATCAGGAATATAGGCATCGTGCCGGTCATCAAGCTGGAATCCCCCAAGGACGCCCTGCCCTTGGGTAAAGCCCTCGTCGATGGCGGACTTCTCGCCGCCGAAATAACCTTCAGGACTCAGGCGGCCGCCGAGTCGATCGCGGCGCTCAGGAAGGCCTTCCCCGAACTCCTCACCGGTGCCGGCACCGTCCTCACCATAGCCCAGGCCGAGGCGGCCATCGCCTCGGGCGCCTCCTTCATCGTTACTCCCGGCTTCAACCCCAGGATCGTGGATTTCTGTCTGGAAAAGGGCATGCCCGTGATACCCGGCGTCAATTCGCCCAGCCAGGTCGAGCAGGGGCTCGAGCGGGGCCTCTCCCTCCTGAAGTTTTTCCCCGCCGAGGCCTCGGGGGGAGTAAAAATGCTCAAAGCCCTCCATGGTCCCTATGCCGACGTATCCTTCGTCCCGACGGGCGGCATAGACGCGTCCAATGTCGAGTCCTACCTCCAGCTTTCCTATGTCGCGGCCATCGGCGGCACCTGGATGGTCAAGGAGGATCTCATCGCCTCGGGTCTCTACGACAGGATCGCGGCCCTCTGCAGGGAAGCCGTCGAACTCGTGCGTCGCTGCCGCCTCTCTCCCGTCACGCGACCATGATCAACAACGATATCCTGATCAGGTTGCGCTACGCCCTCAATATAACCGACCTCAAGCTCGTCGAGCTTTTCGCCCTGGCCGGGCGGCCTCTCGCGGCCGAGGAATTCCGGCCTCTTTTCCTCAGGGAAGACGAGGAAGGCTTCCTTGAATGCGACGGCCAGACCCTGGGCGCGTTCCTGGAAGGCCTCGTGGCGAGCAGGAGGGGGAAAAAGGAAGGCGCTCCGGCCACGAAGCCCTCCTGGTCGACGAATCCCTCGAACAACGACGTGCTCAAGGCCGTCCGTATCGCCCTCGAACTGCGCGACGAGGATATTCTGGCTATCCTGCGGATGGCTGACGTGACCGCGTCCAAGGCCGAGGTGAACGCCTTGTTCAGGAAAAAGGGCCAGGAGAACTTCCGCCCCTGCGGCGACCAATTCCTCCGCAATTTCCTCGCGGGGCTCACAAAAAAATTCAGAGTCTAGCCGATCCGCGATTTTCCGTACTTTTCCGCTTTCCCGGGTGTTTTCCATTTCAGCGTTATATTTGTGCCGGACGGGTTTCATGTCTGACTCATGGAGGCTGAATATGGAAATTATCGGGAAAGGAACCGAAAAGACGAAGCATCGCGATCCGGGATTCCGGGGATTGCTGTTCCCTATCTTCTGCGCCCTCTGCATCCTCGGCCTCGTTCTCGCGGGCTGCGCTTCCGAATCAGGACAGACGGTGTATCCTCCTTCGCCCGGCGCGGTTCCGGAGACGGGCATGGCCTCCCTGATGGCCGCGTCTCCATCGGGAAAGTTCCCGGGCATGTCCGCCGGAACAGTCTCCATTCCGGCGGGGCAATCCGGGTTCAACACCGAGGAATACCAGCGGATCACCGACAATCCATTCCTGAAAGCCCTGGACAACCCTGTATCGACCTTCTCCATAGATGTCGATACGGCCAGCTACGCCAACCTGAGGCGCTTTCTGCTGGAATCGCGCGAATTGCCTCCGGAAGATGCGGTTCGCATCGAGGAGATGGTCAACTATTTCGGCTATTCCTACCCTGCCGCGACAGGGGAACATCCCGTATCCCCGACCTTCGCCATGGCGCAGGCTCCCTGGCAGCCCGGACACTGGCTCCTCAGGGTGGCGCTGAAGGCCAGGGATATCGACACGGCCAGCCTGCCGGCCTCCAATCTCGTCTTTCTCCTGGATACCTCGGGGTCGATGCACGATGACAACAAGCTGCCCCTCCTCAAGGAGAGCCTGAAGATCATGGTCGAACGGCTGCGGCCCCAGGACAGGGTCTCCATCGTGGCCTACGCCGGCACCACGGGGCTCATTCTTGACGCCGCCCCCGGCTCCAGGAAGGAAACCATCATCGCGGCCTTCGAGCGTCTCCAGGCCGAGGGCTCGACAGCTGGCGGGGCGGGAATCATGCTGGCCTACGAAGTCGCCAAAAGAAATTTCATGGTCGGAGGCAACAACAGGGTCATCCTCTGCACCGACGGAGATTTCAATGTCGGCGTCAGCTCCACGGGCGAACTCGAACGCATGATCGAGGAAAAGCGCGGGGAGAATGTCTACCTCACGGTCCTCGGCTTCGGAATGGGCAACTACAAGGATTCCCGCATGGAAACCCTCGCGGACAAGGGGAACGGCAATTACGCCTATATCGACAATCTCCTGGAGGCCAAGAAGGTGCTCGGCAAGGAGATATGGGGCAATCTTTTCGCTGTCGCCAAGGATGTGAAGATACAGATCGAATTCAACCCCTCCGCAGTGAGCGAATATCGCCTCATCGGCTACGAGAACCGGCTGCTTTCCAGGGAGGATTTCAACGACGACAGCAAGGACGCGGGCGAAATGGGAGCGGGCCAGACGGTCACCGCCTTCTATGAACTGATTCCCCGTTCCGCTTCCGCCTCGGTAGCCGGTCCGGAAGCTGCACCGGGCTACCTGCCCCCTCCCCCTTCGGAACCCCTCGAGTTCCAGCGTCCCGTCCTCGTTCCGTCCGAGGATTTGCTGGCCTTCAGGCTCCGCTACAAGCTTCCGGGCGATGGCCGGGAGGAGAGCAGGCTCATCTCGACGCGTCTGGACAAGGAAAGCATCTACGGGAACCTGGATGCAGCCGACGACGATTTCCGCTTCGCATGCGCGGTGATCGAGTTCGGCATGCTGCTGCGCGGCAGTCCCTACAGGGGCTCCGCCTCATGGACTACGGCCATGGAGAGGGCCAGAGCCGCGAAGGGGCAGGACAGGGAAGGCTATCGCGCCGAGTTTATCCGTTTGGTTGAAATGGCGGAACTGCTGGGGAACAAATGACCTGTCGGAGCAGAATTCCGGCCGCCTTGCCATGCCGATGGCGGCTCATGCGTTGCGGCTATGCCGGTTTTCATCCGATGCCGTCAGGCGATGCCTTTGCCCGCCATATGCTCCACGATTTGTTCCGTCAAGGCCTGATAGCTGTCCACACAAGGGAGGTCGGCACACTGGGTACGGATTGAGGCGGGCGGGCGGAACAGGCAACCCGCATCGGCGGCGCGAATCATCGACAGGTCGTTGTAGGAGTCGCCCGCCGCGAAGATCCGGAAATTCAGGGATTTCAATGCCTCGACGGATTTTCGCTTGCCGTCCTTCTGCCTCATCCGGTAGCCGCTTATGGAACCTGCGCTGTCGATGACAAGGTTGTTGCAGAAGAGCGTCGGGTTGCCCAGCTTGGCCATCAAAGGCGAGGCAAATTCGGAGAAGGTATCCGAGAGGATGATTATCTGGGTTCTCTCCCTGAGCGTCGACAGGAAATCGACCGCGCCGTCGAGCGGCGACATCGACTTGATGACGTTCTGTATATCCGCAAGCTTGAGGCCGTGCCTGTCCAGGATTCCAATGCGATATTTCATCAGGCTGTCGTAATCGGGTTCATCGCGGGTAGTCCGCCGCAATTCCGGAATGCCCGTCACATCGGCCAAGTTTATCCAGATTTCGGGAACGAGCACTCCCTCCAGATCCAGGCAGACTAGGTACATTCAATATCCTCCGGAACGACCGCAGCGCGGAGCCAGCGGTTCGGACACTGGTTGCCGAGCTTTAGCCCGGAGCTTTCATTAGGTTGGCCCAGGCCCGATTCGAACGGGCGACCTGCTGCTTAGGAGGCAGCCGCTCTATCCATCTGAGCTACTGGGTCGCAAAGCGCGAAAACCGTGCCGGCGATGGTGCCGGCGGCGCATCTGACGAAACGACATTATAATAAAGTCCGATTCGTGTCAACGACGATAAGGCAAGGTTGACCATCCATTCGCCGGCGGCTATGCTGGTGTGCGATGAAGCTTTGGTTCAAATACGCGGCCGGAATCCTCTTCGGCGCGGCGATCTTCGCCGTAAGCCCCAAAAACCTCCTCGAAACCGGCGGAGCCCTCGCCTCACTGGCCGAAATAGCCCTCAGGATCGGCTATTACGTGCTTGGAGCCCTCCTCTGCGTCAATCTTCCCCTTTCCGTCCTCAAGCTGTACGAGGAAAAAAAATTCTGGGCCATCGGACTGAGAAGCCTGTTTTTTTTCTCCCTTTCCCTCTTCATCGCCGCCGCCCTGGGCATCGTCGCCGCCCTCATCGTCCTGCCGGTGCGGATACCCTTGCTCTCGGATACATCATCCCAAGCGCTCCAGGGGCTGGGCAGCGGCATGCTCCAAATCTTCCCGGAGCACCTTGCGGCCATCTTCCTCAACACGCATGAAATGGCGGTCCCGGTTTTTGTCTTCTCCCTTGCCGTAGGCCTAGCCATGGCCCACGATCCCATGGCGGCGCGGCCTGTGGCCAACCTCCTCGACTCCCTGTCGCGCATCCTGCATACGATCAATGTATTCGTCACGGAGATAATGGGCATCCTTCTGATCCCGATCTCGGCTCGCGCCCTCCACCTCGTCACGGTTTCAGCCTCGGGAGGCCTCTACGCTTCCTTCCTCCTCATAGCGGCAGTCGCCACCCTCGTACTTCTCGCCGTAGTCATCCCGCTTGCCGTCTACCTCCTGGGCGGAAGGAAAAACCCCCTCCCCGTCCTGTACTCGGCCCTCCCCCTTGCCCTTGCCGCCTTCGCCTCGGGAAACCTGCGCTTTTCCTCGGGCACATCGATCCGGCAGTCCCGCGAAAACCTGGGACAGAGACGCCGCTACAACGCGGTGACCCTGCCTGCCGGGCTCTTCTTCGGCCGCGCGGGCACGGCCTTCGTGGCTGCCCTGTCATTCGTCATCATTCTCTCCTCGTATTCCCAGCTGTCGATTTCCCTACCCAACCTCGCCCTCATATTCCTCATCATACCCGCGGCGACCATGGCCGCCGGCTCTTCCATGCAGAACGGCCCTCTGGCCGTGCTGACCCTCGGCTGCGGCCTTTTCGGCAAGGGTTTCGAGAACGGCTACCTCGTCATGGTTCCCATAGCCCTGCTCCTGGCCATGTTCGCCGCACTCATAGACGCCGTCTGGATCGGCGCCGCGCAGACCCTCGTCGCGCGCGATCTCATTCCAGGCGACCAGAAGGACCCCCGCCATTTCATCTGATTACCCAGGCTGAGGCGATCTCCGAGGCTTGACGATCGCCAATCCCCGATTTACTATCGAAGGATATGGACTTAATGACCGTTTTAAACCCCGAACTCATCGCCCTTCATCTCTCGGGCACGACCAAGGACGAGATCATAGACGAACTCATCGACGTGGCCATGAAAAGCGGCAGAGTGAAGGACAGGGAGCAGGCGAAGGCATCCGTGCTCGAACGCGAAACCCGCATGAGCACGGGCATGAAGCACGGCATCGCCATTCCCCATGGGAAAACCTCGGCCGTATCCGAGCTCGTCGCATGCGTGGGCGTCTCGGACAAGGAAGTGGATTTCGATGCCCTCGATCACAAGGGATGCAGGATCTACATCATGACCCTTTCCCCTCCCGAGAAAACCGGACCCCATCTCCAGTTTCTCGCGGAAGTGAGCATGCTTTTCCGCAGCGAAGAGAAACGCCAGGCCATACTCAAGGCGGGCACGTCCCAGGAACTGCTGGAAGTCCTGAAATCCTGACCCTTCCGCCGACAATTTAAAAAGGCTGCCTCACGGCAGCCTTTTTCATTGATCGTCTCGTCCGGCGGGCGGAAGTCTACTCCAGCACCGCGAGAACATCGGCCATCTTGACGATGAGATGTTCCGAACCCTGAATCTTGATCTGGGTTCCCGCATACTTGTCATACATGACTTCATCGCCCGCCTTGACCTTGATCACTTCCGTATCGGTGCCGACAGCGACGACCAAGCCCGTCTGGGTCTTTTCCTGGGCTGTCTGCGGGATGATGATCCCGCCGGCCGTCTTGGTTTCGCTTTCCTTGATTTTTATGAGAATGCGATCACCCAAGGGTTTGACGTTCATACAGTATCCTCCTGAAATTGCATTTGAGTTGATATGGGTCATTAGGAATATAAAAAATATGAGGCCGAGGGTCAAGTGAAGCGGAGGAAGTAAAATGTGCCGACGATCTTTCTTATCAAGCCGCTTTTCATTACTTTATGGGCGAGGGAGAAAAATGCCCAAGAAAAAGATTAACTGGAATATCAGGCCCACTCAGGGCCCTTCACAGAACAAGGACCCGTCGAAGGGAACAGGCCCCTTCGGAGGTTTCCAGCTGAAGTTCTCGTTCGGCTACATCATCGTGACGCTCCTGGCGGTCAGCCTTTTCAATTATCTCATTTTCAGGACGGACAACACCCTTGTCCCCTATTCCACCTTCAAGGACAAGGTGCAGACAGGCGAGATCCGGCGGGTGGAGATCGATCTGAACTATTATACCGGGTATACCGACGCCACGAGCCAGGCTCCCTCATCCCCCTTCCCCGCCTCGGCGAAATCGGGAGTGGTGTACAAGGCCGTCCCCGTGGACGATCCTCAGTTCACGGCCCTGCTCGACGAAAAGAATGTCATGTACTCGGCCTCGCCGAGGGAAGGCAGCGCCGTCCTGTCCCTGATCCTGAACTGGGTCCTGCCCTTCGGACTCATGTTTTTCGTGTGGCGCCTGGTGATGAAACGCTTTTCGGGAGGAGGAAACTCCAATGTGCTCGCTTTCGGGCAGAACAAGGCGACGATCGTGGCCGAAGGCGACATCAAGACGCGCTTCGGAGATGTCGCGGGCGTGGACGAGGCCAAGGGCGAGCTTATCGAGGTCGTCGATTTCCTCAAGAATCCCACGAAATATACGGATATCGGAGGGAAAATCCCGAAGGGAGTCCTCCTTGTCGGCCCGCCGGGAACGGGAAAGACACTCCTCGCGCGCGCGGTAGCGGGCGAAGCCAACGTGCCCTTCTTCAGGATGAGCGGCGCGGACTTCGTCGAGATGTTCGTGGGAGTGGGGGCGGCCAGGGTCCGCGATCTCTTCAAGCAAGCCAGGGAGAAGGCTCCCTGCATCGTCTTCATAGACGAGCTGGATGCCCTGGGCAAGAGCAGGGTGAGCGGCGTCATGGGCGGGAACGACGAGAGGGAGCAGACGCTGAATCAGCTCCTCGTGGAGATGGACGGCTTCGACGCGACGTCCGGCCTCATCATCCTCGCCGCGACCAACAGGCCCGATGTCCTCGACCCGGCCCTACTCCGCCCCGGCAGGTTTGACAGGCAGGTGCTCGTCGACAGGCCGGACATGCCCGGCCGGGAAGCGATACTCAGGATCCATGCCAAGAACATCAAGACGGACGATTCGGTCGACCTCGCCAGGATAGCCCGGGGCACCCCCGGATTCGTCGGGGCCGACCTCGCCAATATCGTGAACGAGGCTGCCCTCCTGGCCGTGCGCGCGGGGAGAAAGAAGGTCAACCACGGCGACTTCGACGCGGCCATAGAAAAGGTCATAGCCGGACTGGAAAAGAAGACCAAGGTCATCAACGTCAAGGAGAAGAAGGTTATCGCCTTCCACGAGACGGGACATGCCCTGACCGCGGCCTTCACGCCCGGCAGCGATCCTGTCAAAAAAGTCTCGATCGTGCCTAGGGGATACGGAGCGCTCGGATATACGCTGCAGATTCCCCTCGAGGACCGCTATGTCGTCAGCGAGGAGGAACTCCTGAGCCAGATCGATGTCCTGCTCGGAGGGCGGGCCGCCGAGCAGATCGTGTTCGGATCAATCTCCACGGGCGCGTCGAACGACATCATGAGGGCCACCGACATCGCGCGGAAGATGGTCACCGATTTCGGGATGTCCGAACGTTTCAGGCATGTGGCGCTTACGCGCAAGGGTCAGAGCTTCGGTGGATCGCCGATCCAGGAGCCCTTCCTGGCACGGGAATACAGCGAGGATACCCAGAAATACGTGGACGAGGAGATTGCGAGGATCATCGCCGCTCGATATGATGGCGTGGTCGCTCTTCTGAGCTCCAAGCGCCCGCTGATAGACAAAGTCGCGGGCATTCTCCTGGAAAAAGAAGTCATAGAAGAGGCGGATTTCCACGCTCTCACCACGGAAGCGGGAGAGCTGATCTCTCCTGTCTCGCCGGAGACAGGCAGCACACTCTAGGATTGTCCCATGCAGGTTTTTCTCTTTGCCTACGCCGCGATTCTGCTCGTCGTCGCCTATCTCTCCTCGCGCCGCGAAGAAGGCTTCCAGCGCTTTGTGCTCGCCGGGAGGAACCAGCCCAGCATCCTCATCATAGGATCCATGCTGGCTTCCACCATCGGCGGCGGCTTGACGATAGGCACGGTGAGCAAGGCCTATTCGCTCGGTTTTCCGGCGTTCTGGTTCGTCGCGTCCGGCGCCGTCGCCCATCTGGTCCAGGCCGCCTTCCTCTCCGAGAAAGTCAGGAGGACCGAAGCCCTTACCCTGCCTGATCTCGCCGAAAAGCTCTCCTCCCCTTCGGTAAGGAAGCTGACCGGTGTAATCATCGTCCTCACGTGGACTGGCATCGCCGCCGGTCAATTCCTGGCCGCGAGCAAGGTCGTCTCCTCCATAGCCGGCATACCCCACCAGTGGGCCGTGATAGGCGCCGCGTCCTTCCTCGTCATCTACACCGTCATGGGAGGCCAGGCATCCATCCTCAAGACCGATTTCTTCCAGTTCGGCATCTTGGCCATCTCGGTGCTCCTGGCTGGAGGCTGGCTTTTCGGGACCCGGCCCGTGACATTCGCGTCTCTCGACATACATCTCTTCTCAACCAAATTCGGTCCCCTCGATCTTCTCTATTACCTCGTCGTCGTGGCCGGCTCCTATCTCATCTGCCCCATGATGTTCGGCCGGATACTTTCCGCCGACTCGCCCGCTTCGGCCAGGAAGGCATCCTATACGAGCGCCGCGGGCATGCTCATCTTCGCCTTCGCCATCACCGCCATAGGTCTCTGGGCGAGGGCATCGGGCTTGGATTTCGGAGGCTCCGACCCCTTGAACGGCATGATCGGATCGGTCTTCCCCAAGTGGCTGTCCATTCTCCTCGTCTTCGGCATCCTGGCAGCCATCCTTTCCACGGCCGACACCGTTCTCCTCACCGCCGCCGGGGTTCTCGAACACGATGTCCTGGGCGGCTCCTCGCTCTACCGCACCAAGGCATGGATCGGACTCATCGCCGCCACGGCGGCACTCATCGCCCTCGTCCAGACCGATATCGTCGACCTTCTCCTCAGGACCTACCAGGGCTACACCTCGGGCATCGTGCCCGCCCTCTTCGTGGCGCTGGCTGCAAGCGGCAGGAAAAGGGTGAGAAGCGGCCATCTCTTCGCGGCGATCCTGATCGGCTATGCCCTCGGCCTCGGAGGCAATCTCTTCGCCAGCGGCACGACCCAGAAGCTCATGGCTTTCGCCGGCATCATCGCGTCCGCAGGCATCGCCGTGACCGGATTGAAGCCCAAGGCCGATACAGACTTGTGACGATTTGACGTTTTACGTCATATTGACACTATCCCTCCATTCATGTTCCAATCTCTGCGTGACATATTTTAATATTTTGTCACACACAGGGAGGAAACACGATGTCCGTAGTCATACGTTCCATCGCATCCTATATTCCGCAAAACCGCGTATCCAATGAAGAACTGGCCGTTAAGCTGGATACGACCGATGAGTGGATCCGTTCGCACACAGGCATCGGCGCGCGCCACATAGCCGACCAGGGAGTGTTGACGAGCGACATGGCGGCAGACGCGGCGCGCCAGGCCATGGAAAAAGCCAGAATCGGGCCTCATGACATAGACCTCATCGTCGTCGCCACGGCTACTCCCGATTATTTCGGATTCCCGTCGACGGCCTGCATCGTGCAGGACAAGATCGGAGCCTATGGATGCACGGCATTCGACGTCGTCGCCGGCTGCACCGGCTTCATCTATGCCCTCGACATCGCCTCGGCCATGCTCGACGCCAGGCACGGCAGGCATGCCCTCGTCATCGGCGCAGAACAGCTCAGCAGGGTCGTGGACTGGAGCGACCGGTCTACCGCCGTCCTTTTCGGCGACGGAGCCGGCGCGGCCGTCCTCTCGCGGATCGACGAGCCGGGAAGAGGCTGCCTCTCTTTCATACTCGGAGCCGAAGGATCGGGCGCGAAAGATCTCTACCTCGTCCAGGCGGCGAGGACCGACGCCTACGCCAGGGAGACGCCCATGGTCCCAGTCATCGCCATGAACGGCAAGAAAGTATACGATTTCGCGGTCAAATCGATCACCGTCCTCATCGAACGCATCATGCACGCCACGGTGTACAAGCTCGAGGATTTTTCCTGGATAATTCCTCATCAGGCAAACGCGCGCATCGTCCAGGCCGCGGGAAAGCGCTTCGGCATACCGGCGGAAAAATTCTATCTGAACATGGACGAATACGCCAACACCTCGGCGGCCAGCATACCGCTCGCCCTCGCCGAGATGGAAGGCAAGGGACTTCTGAAGACGAACGATCTCATCATGCTTCTGGGCTTCGGCGCGGGTCTGACCTACGGCGCAGCCGTCATACGCTGGTAGGAGGATACGGAATGAAAAGAAAGATAGCGGTCACCGGCCTGGGAGTAATCAGCCCCGTGGGCAACGATATGGAGAGCTTCTGGAACGCCTTGCTGAAGGGCCAATCGGGCGCCGGTCCCGTCACGAAGTTCGATCCCTCGCAACTGGAATCCAAGATAGCGGCCGAAGTGAAGGGTTTCGATCCGGGCCTTTGGATGGACAGGAAGGAATCCAGGAAAATGGCTCTCTTTTCCCAGTACGCGGTAGCCGCCGCAGTCCAGGCCTGGAGAGATGCCGGCTTTGAAAAAGCTGGCACGGGTTCTGCCGGCTTTGAAAAAGCTGGCACGGGTTCTGCCGGCTTTGAAAAAGCTGGCACGGGTTCTGCAGGCTTTGAAAAAGCCGGCACGGGTTCTGCAGGCTTTGAAAAAGCTGCTGAAGCGTCGCCCGGCTTCGATAGCGAGCGAACCGCCGTATGTCTCGGGAACGGTATCGGCGGCCTCGAGATCTTCCAGGAGTCGCATGCCAAGCTCCTGGAATCGGGTCCGGACAGGATGCCACCCATGACCGTTCCTCTCATGATAGCCAACGAGGCTGCGGCCAATGTCGCCATGCGGCTGGGCCTCCATGGCCCGGCATTCACGCAGGTGACGGCCTGCGCCTCGGGCACCGATGCCATCGGCCAGGCCATCGACCTGATCCGTTCGGGGCGAGTCGATACGGTAGTGGCTGGCGGCACCGAGGCGGCGATCACCGTCTTCGCCATGGGCGGCTTCTGCCGACTCAAGGCTCTCACGACACGGTGCAACGACGACCCCGCCAAGGCTTCACGGCCCTTCGACAAGGACAGGGACGGCTTCCTCATTGGCGAAGGCGCGGGCATCCTCATCCTGGAGGACTACGATCACGCCAAAGCGCGCGGCGCCAGGATCTACGCCCTGGCCGCAGGCTACGGCGGAACCTGCGACGCCTACCATCTCACGGCTCCTCACCCCGAAGGGATACAGGGAGCCAGGTCCCTCGCCCTCGCCCTCGAGGACGCCGGACTCGAGCCCGCCGACGTCGGCTACTACAACGCCCACGGCACCTCCACCCAGCTCAACGATCCCACCGAAACCGCGATGGTGAAGAAGACCTTCGGCGACGCGGTGAAGATGCTCAAGATCAGCTCCACGAAAAGCATGACAGGCCACTGCCTGGGAGCCACCGGAGCCATCGAGGCGATAGTCTGCGTGAAGGCCATAGAAACCGGCTGGCTGCCGCCTACCATCAATCTGGACAATCCCGATCTGGAAGCGGGCTGCGACCTGGACTATATCCCCAACGTCGCCATCCACCATCCCGTAAAAGCGGCGCTCTCGGCCTCCCTGGGCTTCGGCGGCCACAACGGCGCCCTCGCCTTCCGCAGCGCATGACCACATCGATATCGGAAGCCT
>CAZRYP010000022.1:12963-16567 GCA_964604295.1 uncultured Treponemataceae bacterium | reverse complement strand
TCCCAGAAGCGTGAGATCCTCGATGCTCTCGCGGCCACGAACGAGGAATTCCGTGCCATCGTTGCAGAGATGGATCCCAAGGATGTAGCCGATGTCGCTTCCGACGATATCGACAGGAAGATGATCGAGGCGCTGGGTTCGCAGGACATCAAGAGGCTCAAGGCCATCGACGCCGCGCTCACGCGGATCAGCCAGGGGCGTTACGGGCTCTGCATGGCCTGCGGCAAGAGGATACCCCAGGAAAGGCTAGGGGCCATTCCCTATGCCGTTCTCTGCATCGACTGCCAGAAGAGCGAGGAGAGAAGGAACCGCTGACGGGCCAGCCGGCTCAAGCCCGAACCGAGCCAGCCTCGTCCATGCCTATTTCCTTCCAGACGAGATCGCCGTCCAGATACCAGAAACTTTCATACCCCGCCGCTCTCGCGGCCGAAATCGCCGCCGCCCTGTAGCCGCCCAGATGGGCCGGGGCGTGCGCGTCATCTCCTATGGTGACCCGTAACCCCTTCTCGCGCATGCGTTTCAGGATGGCCGGCGAAGGGTAGGTCGAATCCGTTTTTCCCCTGGCCAGACCGCCGGTATTGATTTCCGCGACGCATTCCAGTTCGGCCGCCCTATCCACGGCGGCGAAGGCCGCGTCTAGGTATCCAACGGACTCCTCGTCGAACCATCTGCTCCCGGCGTTGTTCTTCCTCACCAGGTCGAAGTGCCCGATTATGTCGAACCCTCCCTTCTCGATCATCGCCGCCAGATACCCGTAATAGCGTTTCCATACGATCGAGGCATCGCCTCCTATAGCCTCGATATGGCCGGCGAAGGCATCCCCGGGCTCGTCGACGGTGAACCCGTCCTCGACGAGCCCGGGGATATGGTGCACCGAACCGAGGCGGAAATCTGGGGAGATCGAGCCGTATGCTTCGTCCCCGGGGGATGCCAGGCTCTCGATGTAGTCGATTTCCAGGCCGAGGAGTATGGTCAAGCCCTTTGGAGCCCAGAGCGAGGCGAGGGACCGCACCGTCCTGGCGTAGTCGTCCATCCGCGTCCACTTCATGTTCCAGGAGCTTTCGAAGGGAAGGGGCGCATGGGAGGAGAATCCGAGTATCGAATATCCGGCGTCGAAGGCTGCTTCCGCCATGGCGGAAGCGCTCGCGCTGCCGTCGCAGAACTCGGTGTGCGTATGGTAGCTGAAGAGCATTCATCGACTATAGCTGAAACCTCCCCGCGGGGGCTAGCCGGGAAGTCTGGCCTGTAAAGTTTACAGGAAGCCCGACCTGCATGGCCGGCACGCAAGGCCGGCCCGGACGCTTGACTGCCGGCTCTCCAGGCATCTACTATTGTACGGATGGAAAGGGAAAAAACGATCATCGCCGAAACCGCTCCACAGCCCGGAAAGGCTCGGGCGGGGACGGGCGATGAAGCCGCCAAGTCCATCCCGGGCGGGCTGCAGACGGGGGAGAGCTTCCTCAACCTGATCAAGGCCCTTCCGGACATCGTCTATGTCCTCGATCCTTCAGGATATTTCGTCTATCTCAACGATGCGGTCCGCGGCCTCGGTTACGAGCCGGAAGCCCTGACCGGCAAGCATTTCACCGAAATCCTCCACGAGGAGGACAGGCTCGCGGTGTCGCGCGACGCCGTGCTGGCCAGGATCCGCAGCCTGGAAGCCTTTCCGGAGACTCCACCCAAGCTCTTCGACGAGCGCCGCTCGGGCCAGCGGATGACGAGGGAGCTGGAAGTCAGGCTTCTGCACGGCAAGACCGGCGAGCTTGTCTACGGCTCGGTCAACGCCTACGGCGAGCCGGTGACGGACTCCACCCTCCACGCCATTTTCGGGACGGAAGGGCCGGTGACGATGGGCGTGATCCATGACATCACGGCGGCCCACCTCTATCAGAAAAGCCTCGAGGAAAATCTCGCCACGAAGGAAATCCTTCTGAAGGAAATCCACCATCGAGTGAGGGACAATCTGCAGGTCATAGCCAGCCTGGCCCATCTCCGCGAGATGGAAGTGCGCGAGGACGGTTCGAGGCGATTGTTCTCCGAACTCATTTCCCAGATAAAATCCATCGCCGTCGTCCATGAGGCTCTCTACCAGGCCGAGGACTCGAGCGGCGCTTCGGCGCGGGAGTATTTCGAGCGTTTCGCCCGCCTCATGGCAGAATCCTACGGTCATGTCGGCTCCCCCGTCACCCTTAAGGTGGAAGTGGAGAACGTGCTCATCGAAGCCGAAAGACTCTCGTACATGGCGATGATAACTTCCGAGCTGGTCGCGAACGCCTACCGCCACGCGTTCCCCGAAGGCAGGGCCGGAACCGTGACCATTTCCTACGCGCGCTTCGCCGACCGATCAGAACTTAAGGTCAGCGACGACGGCGTAGGCCTGCCGGCCGACCTGGACGCCCATTCCGGTCTCGGCATGGAGATTTCGGAAGCCCTGGCGAGCCAGCTCGGGGGCAGGATAGAGAAGAGTTTCGGACGGGGCAGCAGCATTACGCTCATCCTGCCCCCGGAGTGAAGGAATTTTCCTCGCGCCGTCACAGGCAGAAACATATTCACGCGAACCCGAGCCGCCATTCCCTTCCGGGAAGCGGATGAGGGCGGACAGGCAAAGGAGTCGAGAAAGATGGCATCCAGCTACGAACTCGTGATAATCGGCGCGGGGGCCGCGGGGCTCGCGGCCGCCCAGTACGGCGCCCGCGCGAACCTGAAGACCCTCGTCATAGAGGAGATGGCTCCCGGCGGCCAGGCATTGCTCATAGACCAGCTGGAGAACTATCCCGGGATACTCGAGTCCGTCTCGGGCTACGATCTCGCCGAAACCATGAGGGCCCAGGCCGAGCGCTTCGGGGCCGAGTTCATGACGGCCTCGGTCGGCACGGTAGAAAAGGAAGGCCTGTTCTTCTCCATCGGGACGACGGAAGGCCCCTTCACGGCTGAAGCCGTCATCGTGGCCACTGGCGCGAAGCACCGCCATCTCGGGGTTCCCGGCGAGGAGGAATTCGGCGGCCGGGGAGTCTCCTATTGCGCCACCTGCGACGGACCCTTCTTCAAGGGGAAGAGAATGCTCGTCGTGGGCGGCGGCGACGCGGCCTGCGACGAGGCCATGTACCTGGCCAAGCTTTCGGACAAGATCGTCATGATACACCGCAGGGATCGCTTCAGGGCACAGAAAGCCCTGGCCGAGAGGGTCCTCGCCAATCCGAACATCCAGGTCCTCTTCAACACGGTGGCCTTGAGGATCAACGGCTCCAAGAAAGTCGAATCCGTCGTCCTCAAGGACCTGTCGACGGGCACGGCGAGGGCTGAGCCCTTCGACGCCGTCTTCGTCTTCGTGGGGTCCGACCCGAACACGGCCTGCGTTCCGCAGGTCGCGAAGGACGAGACCAATTCGATCATCACCGACGACAGGATGGCCACGAACGTCCCCGGCCTCTTCGCGGCCGGGGACGTGAGGGTTTCGCCCTTCAGGCAGATAGTCACCGCCTGCTCCGACGGGGCCGTCGCGGCACATGCCGCGTCCCAATACATCGACGAGGAGCGGGGGGCGGCCTATCGCTAGGACGGGAGGGGGGAGGAAGGCCATCTTCCTGCTCTCCGCCTTCATGCT
>CAZRYP010000022.1:7452-12953 GCA_964604295.1 uncultured Treponemataceae bacterium | reverse complement strand
CTGTCCACCTGCGGCGCCGATCCCGGAGGCCTCCGGGATCGGCGCGACTTCTGGCGCGAGCCCGACCTCTCGGGCTACCCGGCTTTTCTCCGGGAAAAATGGATTGAAGCCCTCGCGTCGGCCCAGGTCGATTCGATGGGCGACGAGGAAGTGCTCTCCCAGATCCTGATGGTGGGCTACACCGGCTCTGGTCCTTCCGATTCCCTCCTGCGCTGGGTGGAGACCTGGGGCATGGGGGGCATCAAGATCTTCGGATGGAATGCCGAGGACACGGGGAAACTCGCCGAAGCGGTCGGCCTCATCCAGGAAAGGGCTCTCGGCGGGAAGGCCGGCCTGCCCGTCCTGGTCGCCACCGACCAGGAGGGGGGCTGGATACGGCATGTCAAGGGCAGGACATCCGAGTCGCCCGGAAACATGGCCATCGGAGCCACAGGCTCGGTCAGGGACGCCTATCTCGCGGGCTACCATATCGGAAGGGAACTGAGGATCCTGGGCATCACGATGAATTTCGCCCCCGACATCGATCTGGCTACCAATCCCGAGAGCGCCATCATCGGTCCCAGGGCCTTTTCCGACGATCCCGCCCTCGTTTCGAGACTCGGGCTCGCCTGGGCGCGGGGATCTCTCGCCGCGGGCGTCATTCCCACGGCCAAGCACTATCCCGGCCATGGAGCCACTTCCCTGGATTCCCACGGCTCCCTTCCCGTCATCGACATCGACGAGGCCACCTTCCTGCGCCGGGAGCTGGTTCCCTTCGCGAACCTCATACGCGGGGGGGTGCCGGCTGTCATGAGCGGCCATCTGGCTTTTCCCCGCGTCACGGGCGCCACGGAAGCGGCTTCGCTCTCCGGAACCATGATGACGGGATACCTGCGCCGCAGGCTGGGCTTCAAGGGGCTCGCCATCACGGACGACCTCTATATGACAGGGGCTCTCGGGGCGGGTTCCATCCTGGAAACCTGCGTCAAAGCCCTCCTCGCCGGAAACGACATGCTCCTCCTCTCGACGGCCCCCGATCCCGAGGGGACGCTCTGGAAGGGCCTCCTCTCCAGATACAGGGCGGACGAGGCCTTCAGGGACAGGGTGAGGGAGGCCTGCGGCCGCGCGATCGCCCTGAAGCTCGGACATCTCCGCCCCCTGGGCCGGGAGGGGATCATGCCCGATCCCGAAGCCGCGGCCGGGCTCCTCCCCGATCCCGAAGCCCAGGCCTTCTTCAGGGACCTCGCCAGGCGAAGCGTCTCTCAGGTCGGGAAGGGCGGAGGCTTGCCCTTCCTCCCCGAGGGCAGGGTCATGATAGCCGGACCCTTCGATACCTTCATATCCGCGGGGACGAAGCGCTATCCGAAGTCCTCGGCCTTCCAGTTCCGCTACAGGCCGGAGAATTCCGCATCCCCCGCCGAGCTCGAGGATTTCCGCCGGTCCCTGGCCGGCTGCGGGGCCGCGATCGTCTGCGTCGCGAACAGGGCGGGAATGCAGTTCGCCACGGCGGCCCACGACGCCGGCCTCGAAGTCGCCATCGTCTCCGCGCTTTCCCCCGTCCATGTCGCGAATTCATCCTGGGCTTCGGCCATCGTGGCCGTCTACCATTACGCTCCGGCCTGCCTCGAAGCCGGCCTGGATGCCCTCCTCGGCAGGATTCCCGCGGCGGGCAGGGTGCCCCTCTCGCAGAAGGCCATGCGATGAAGGGACTTTTCGGCGGGTACTCGGGATGGCGGCTGCCCGGGATCTGCGGCATCGACGAAGCGGGCAGGGGCCCACTCGTCGGACCGGTCTGCGCGGCGGCCGTCGTCCTTCCCGAGGACTTCCCCTGCCTCCTCCTCGACGACTCCAAGGCCCTGAGCCCTTCGAAGAGGGAGGCCGCCTATGAAGTCATCGTGTCGTGTGCCCTCGACTGGGCCATAGGCTGGGCGACTTGGGAGGAAATCGGGCGGATCAACATACTCCAGGCCAGCCTTCTCGCCATGAAGAGGGCTTACGAGGCTCTCGCCCTGGAACCCGAGGTAGTCTTCGTCGACGGGAACAGGGCTCCGGCCTTGGGCCGTCCCGTTCGAACCCTCGTCAGGGGAGACTCGATACTCCCCCCGATCATGGCCGCGTCCATACTGGCCAAGGTGGCGCGGGACAGGCTGATGGAGAGGCTGGACGCAGTGGAACCCTGGTACGGCCTCGCCAGGCACAAGGGCTATCCCACCTCGGCCCATCGGGAGGCGATAAAAAAAACCGGACTCTCGCTTTGGGCGAGACCCGGTTTCAAAGTGCGATGAAAAGCGAGGCCGGCTTTCAGTCAGCCTGATCGGGTTTCTTGGTCTTGCGCACCACTATCCGCTTGAGGGGCTTGTCCGCTCCGCGGGTCCCCGTTCCGGCGTAGGGCGACTTGCCCGTGCGCTCCCTGTCCTGCGATCTGCCGGAAGGAGGGGCGGAACGGCTCGAGGCGGTGAATGTCCTGCCCGTCGGGGCGCCGGGCTTGCCGGAGGAGGACCTGCCCGCGGGGGAATCGGCGCGGCTGGAGGGAGGTCCGCTTCGCACCACGGCCCTCCTGGCGGGACGCTGGTCGGAGGCGCTGCGCTCGCGGTAGGCCGTGGAGCGGCTGCTCGCCCTGGGATTGTCGGAATCGCGGCGGGCCCTGGGTTCGGCGCTCCTGCGCGGTCTTTCGTCTTCGTCGTCACCGGACCTGTTGGACGCCATGGGATCCGGATCCACCTTGATGCCGGTCTTGTCGATGAACTTGAGCGCTGCCTGGAAGGATTTGAGGAAACCCTCCATCTGTTCGCCGAAGACGACGATAGAACGCCTGTCGAAGGATTCGCCTTCGCTCGGCTTGCTCTCGACGATGCTCAGGAAAACGTCGCCGTTCCTGTTCTGCTTGACGTTGAAAAAATAAGTCCTGCTGTCGCAGGCAAATCTCGTCGAAAAAAGCTCTCCGCGAATACCCATCCTGACTCCTTGTCCGCACCGCCATCCTACACGATGGAGGGGCTTTGCACAAGCCGCGGAGGCTCGCCGGTCAGCGGTCGGCGGCGCGCACCATGTCGCGGTGCCATGAGAGGAGGTATTCCTCGTCCTCCGGGCCGCCACCCTCGATGTCGGCCATTATCCTGAACACGGGCTCGGTGCCCGAGCCGCGCATCCAGATGAAGGCTTTGGCCTTGTCTTCGGCGCCGGAGAAGACGATGCGGAGACCTCCCTTGCCCGAAGCGGCAAAATCATTCCCCACAGGCTTCTCCTCGGTGCCGTTGGTGGCGAAAGCCTTCCAGGACAGGATGCCGAAGCGGCGGCCCAGTTCCAGCCTGCGTTTCTCCCATTCCTCGGCGAAAATCCCCCCGTACCGGACTTTTAGAGCCGTGGTGTCGGCGGTGCCGACGCGAAGGGCGGCGCGCTCCTCGAAGACGCTCGTCGTGGACCAGGGGGGGAGGGTGGCGATGACGTCGGCCAGGTCGTAGTCCGCCCTGTAATCCGCCTCCCTTCCGCTGGCCCTGAGCCAGAGGCGGAAGAGCCCGGGGCTCTCGGGCGAGTCGGCGAGGCGCAGGAGTCGTATCATCGCTCCCAGGGTGGAGAGGGGGTCCCTCACCTTCGAGGGGTGGGTGATGGTGCCGCCGTTGGAGCCTTCCCCCAGGATCCTCACGATCCATCCCTGGGACCTGAGGCTCTCCGCCAGGTTCACGACATTGGCCTCGCCCGTCTCCGACCTGAAGACCGAGGCGCCGAAATACCCCGCGATGCGTTCGATCCGCATGCTCGTCGCGTCGTTGACTACAACGGCAACCCGGGGCGCCGCGCCTGAATGGCCGCGGCCGGCCTTCGCGAGGCTCGCCCCGGAGAGGGTCGCGAGCTCGGTCAGGCAGGAGAGGGAAAAGACCTCCTGGGCTTCCAGGATCCTGGCCCTGCCCGCGGACTTGTCGTAGAAGACGAGATTGCCCCTGTCGCCGTCGCAGTCGGGCACGTAGCCCAGCTGGAAGGCCGGATCCAAGTCGTGGGCCTTGCCCAAGAGGCGCATGCAAAGGGAGAGGGAGGCTCCTTCGGGTACTATCCTGTGGCCGAAGAGCCTCGGCTGGTCGTTGTAGAATTGGGTCCTGACGGAGAGTCCTTCGAAGAAGTCCCTGTCGATCGAGAGGGAGCGCGCCGATCCGTTGAGTTCGGCGACGATGCCCAGGGGGCGGTCGGCACAGGCGTCGGCCAGCTGGTCCAGAAAGAATATCTGGTCATCCATCCCCGGTTCTCCCGTCACGATCTCGTGGGTGAAGAGGGTGTAGGCGGAACGGGCGAGCCTTTTCCATCCCGTGCAGCCCTCGAAGCAGGAGGCCACGGCTTCGGGATCGGCGGCGGCCAGGAGTTCGAAAGCTTCCCTCGCGGGATCCTCCGCCTGGAGGGAGGCTTTCAGGCCTGCGATGAGGGGGGCTATCTCCCGGGCGCTCAGGACTCCCCCCGAATCCAGGCCGAATTTGACGCCGTTATGGCCTGGCGGGTTGTGACTGGCGGAAATGTAGGCGAAGCCGGCCAGCCTGCCCGTGTCGCCCGGGGGGAGCCGGCCTGCCTTTCCCGCGAAGGCCATGATCTCCGGGGCCGCGATGATGAAGCAGTATCTTACCTCGATGCCCATTCCTATGAGGACCCTCGCGAAAACGTCGGCGATAGCCGGACCTGTGGGGCGGGAATCCATGCCGAGGAGGACGGCCGGTCCGCGGAGTGTCCGGACCGAAGGGGCTGCGGCTCCGGAGCCCACTCCGGCGCCAGCTCCGGCGCCGGTCTCGGCCCTGTCCAGGATGAACTTCCCGAATGTTCGGGCCATCAGCGCCGCGAGGACGACGTCGGCCGGCGAGATCCGTATCGAGAGCGAATCGTCGGGGGAGTCGCCGGCCGACCAGGAAGCCCGGGGCTCACCCGGCGCCGGCGAGGCGAAGACCTTCCTCCAGCCCGAGGCGGAGAGGATCAAGGGGGCCGCGGCGGCGGCGACTTCGGCAGGGGAGGGCAGGCTTTCGGGATCGAGAAGGCGAAGCTCGGGATCCCCGATGTCGATGCCTGTCGCTGGATGATATATCATGGACATGTCTTTTCTCCTTGAGGGCGCGACTGGCATTCGCGCCGCGCTCAGTCAGTATACGACAGCCCGGGCCCGAAAATCCACAAAATCCATTGCGTCGCCGGGCTTGCCTCGATATCTTTTCCTGGTGAACGCGCTCTATCTCCTGAAAAGCCTCGCTCCCGGCTTCATCCCACTCTTCGTCTATATCGCCGCCGAACTGCTTTTCGGCGAAATCATAGGCTTGGCCGCGGGCCTCGCCATAGGCGTCATCGAATTCGCGTACAGCTTCGCGAAGGAAAAAAAGGCGGATCCCTTCATCGCCGCCGACACGCTTCTCCTCGCCGCGATGGGTTCCCTCTCCCTTCTTCTCCAGAACCCGCTCTTCTTCCGCCTCAAGCCCGCGGTGATTGAAGGCGTCCTGGCCGTCGCCTTGTCCTTTCTCCTGTTCCTTCCGCCCAGGACGCTGAAGTCCTACCTCGGT
>CAZRYP010000022.1:0-7442 GCA_964604295.1 uncultured Treponemataceae bacterium | reverse complement strand
AAGACAGCGGCCTTCCCGCGCTCAGGCGCAGCCTCATCCTGATGGTTTCCGTCATGGCCCTTCACGTAGGACTCACGATCTGGGCGGCGCTGGTCGCTTCCACGACCCTGTGGGGCTTCGTCTCAGGCGGCCTGCTCTACATCATGCTCGGCGCGGCGATCGCCGGCCAGTGGCTGATCCTGCGCCGCCGCGGGGCGGAGCGCGGCTCACCCTTTCGCTGGCGTCTCCTCATCCTCGACGAGACGGGGAGGATCTACGCGGCCAAGACTCAGGGGAACGGCGTCCCCTCCATGGGGCTGTGGGACAGCCCCGCCGGGGGAGAGTCGGCCGGATCGGGCGAACTCGGGAGGGAGCTCGGGGTAGCCCTGTCCAGGCTGGGCCTGGGGGACGGCAGGGGAGGGCCGGGGTATCAGCCCGCCCTCAGTCCCGTCTTCATCATCGATCCCGAGGGGAAGATCACGCACCCCCCGGCTGAATCCTCCCTCGCGACTCTGGCCGGAAGTGACACGGCGATGGGCGCGGGAGCCGAGCTGGTCCTTGTCGCCCGTTTCCTCTCCCCGGCCTTTCCCAGGGGCATCGATCCCACGGAGCGCAGGCTCTTCTCCCTCGCTGATCTGGTGGCTTTGGCCGGTGAAGGCAAGCTCACGCCCGCCTTCGCGCGGGTGATCCTCGCCCTCTCCTCCCTCAGGCACCCTTTACGAGCCGAGGCCGCAGCAAGTATAGTGTCGGATACGAATGATGCGGCTGTTTAACGCCTTTTTCTGGCTTCTGCGAGGCGTCAGAGTCTATGCTCTCGTCGGCTCGACGGGAACAGGCAAGAGCTTCCGTGCCAAGCTCGTGGCCCAGAAGTTCGGAATTGAGATGATTATCGACGACGGGCTCCTCATCCGTGGCGACCAGCTCGTCGCGGGCAAGTCGGCCAAGAAGGAAGCCCTCTACCTGGGAGCGGTCAAGACTGCCCTCTTCCATGAAAAACCCCACAGGGACGAAGTAGCCAAGGCCCTCCAGCGGGAAAAATTCAGGAAGATCCTCGTGATAGGAACCAGCGAGAAGATGGTCTTCCGCATCTGCGAGCGCCTCCAGATCCCCCAGCCTTTCAAGATCATCAAGATCGAGGACATAGCCACCAAGGCCGAAATCGAAAAGGCCATGCAGTCCCGCCAGATCGAGGGCAAGCATGTCATTCCCGTCCCCGCCCTGGAAATCCGCCGGAATTATCCCTCCATCTTCTACGACAGCGTCAGGGTATTCCTGAAAAGAAGCTTCGGGGCCGGCGCCTCCCTCCCCAAGATCTACGAGAAGGCCGTCGTCAGACCCGAGTATACCAAGCGGGGCAGGGTGGCCATTTCGGAGGCGGCCCTCTCGCAGATGGTGGTCCACTGCGTCGACGAATACGATTCCTCGGTCAAGGTGAAGCGCCTGGCCATAAGGGACGATACCCAGGGCTACAGGATCACCGTCGTCCTTGAAGTGCCTTACGGGACGAGGATGGCTTCGAATGCACACGCCCTCCAAGAATACATCCTGGACAACATCGAGCGTTTCACGGGCATACTCGTGGCCGAAGTCAATATCGTGATCGACAGGCTCACTCCCGGGAGAAAGGGCTCGGGCGGTAAAAAATGAAGGCTATCCCCCGCGGAACCCTTTCAGAGCCGGGGTTGAGCGTGAGGGTATATTGACGACTTCGAAGGATCTGTGTACTATTGCCTTTGTTGCGCGGTGAAAGAGCCTCATTTCGCATCAAACGTATCCAAGGAGAACCGTCGTGCCCTGTGGTAGAAAACGCAAGCTCAAGAAAATAGCGACGCACAAGAGAAAGAAGAAGAGAAGACTCAACCGGCACAAGACCAGAGTCTCCTGACCAACGCTATTTTCCCATAAAAGACCGCCCAGAGGGTGGTCTTTTTTTATGCCCTCAGGTTCGACGGGATGTCGATGAAGTTTCACCAGGTGAAACAGTCTTTCAAATTTTACACATTTCCCCTTGCCAAAACTCCAAACGGTGCTATACTCGGATCATACGAAACCAAGGAAGGACCGAGATGGCCCAGTGTGTCCTCGTGATCAATCCAGGATCTACCTCCACCAAGATCGCTGTGTTCGAAGGCGATACGCAGCTCTTCAGCAGTACGCTGAGCCATTCCTCAGCGGAGCTGGGAACCTTTCCGACCATAGCCTCCCAATATGAGTTCAGGCGCAAGGCGATAGCCGAAGCCCTTTCCGCCGTGAAATTTTCCATGGAGCGGCTTTCCGCGGTTGTCGGCAGGGGCGGGCTTCTCCGTCCCATCCCGGGCGGCGTGTACCGCGTGAGCGAGGCTATGAAGGCCGACATACTCGCGGCGAAATACGGCGAACACGCGTCCAACCTGGGAGCCCTCATCGCGGACGATATCGCCGCGGGACTCGGCATCCCCGCGTACATCGCCGACCCCGTCGTCGTGGACGAACTCTCCGATCTCGCCAGGATTTCCGGCCACAAGCTTTTCCGCAGGATTTCCATATTCCACGCCCTGAACCAGAAGGCAGTCGCCCGCCGCTACGCCGCCGAGCAGGGAAGGGACTACGAGGACCTGAACCTCATAGTCGCCCACATGGGCGGCGGGGTTTCAGTCGGTCTCCACAGGAAAGGCAGGGTGGAGGACGTCAACAATGCGTTGAATGGCGAGGGGCCCTTCAGCCCCGAACGCGCGGGAACCCTTCCCTCCGCCGCGCTGGCCAAGCTTTGCTTTTCCGGAAAATACACGGAGAAGGAAGTTCTCAGGATGATCTCGGGAGCCGGCGGCATGGTCAGCTTTCTCGGGACGAACGACATGAGGGACGTGGAAAAGCTCCATCTCGCGGGCGATCCGACGGGAACCCTGTACTACAAGGCATTCATCTACCAGGTGGGGAAGTCGGTTGGTGCCCTGGCGGCCGTGGCCGCGGGCAAGGTCGACGCCATCATCCTCACTGGAGGGATAGCCTTCGACAAGGGCGTCGTGGCCGGCATCAGGGAGATGTGCTCCTTCATCGCCCCCGTCACGGTATATCCCGGCGAGGGCGAACTCGAGGCCCTGGCCAAGGCAGGCCTGGGAGCCCTTTCGGGCACCTTGCCCGTCATGGAGTACGGGGCATGAGGCACATTTCGGAAATCATCGCGGCGGCGGCCGCGGCTGGACGGATGAAGCTCGCCGTAGCCTCGGCCCAGGAAGCCTCGGTTCTGGAAGCCGTCGCCGACGCCTACGCGGCCGGCATCGCGGAACCCATCCTCGTCGGGGATCCGGAGGCCATCGCGGCCGCCGCCGCCCAGGCCAACGAGGGCAGAGGCATGGATATTTCGGCCTTCGAAATCGTTCCCGTCAAGGACCTGTATGCGTCCGCCGCCAAGGCTGTGGAGCTTGTCAGAACGGGCAGGGCCGGATTCCTGATGAAGGGTCTCATCGACACTTCCCTCCTGCTCAAGGCCGTTCTCAACAAGGAGACCGGCATAAACGCCGGCCGCCTGGTCAGCCATGTGGCAGTCATGGAAGTGCCCACCTACCACAAGCTCTTCGTGGTGACCGACGCGGCCATCAACATAGCTCCCGACATGGCCGCTTTCATCGACATCATCGGCTCGGCCGTGGCCGTATCCCGAGCCCTCGGCGTCGTGACGCCCAAGGTGGCCCTGCTGGCCGCCGTGGAGATGGTGAACCCCGATAAGATGCCCTGCACGGCGACGGCATCCATTCTCACGCAGATGAACCGGAGGGGCCAGATCAGGAACTGCGTCATAGACGGCCCGCTCGCCTTGGACAACGCGATCAGCGCCGAAAGCGCGCGGATCAAAAAGATAGTCTCCGATGTCGCGGGCGATGCCGATGTCCTTGTCGCTCCCGACATCGAAGCGGGCAACATTCTGTACAAGTGTCTGCTCGACCTGGCCCAGGCCAAGGGCGCCGGCATCGTCATGGGTGCGGCAAGGCCCGTGGTGCTTACCAGTCGAGCCGATACCGCGGAAACCAAACTCGCCTCCATTGCGCTGGCCGCCCTCACCGGCAGGCAGACAAGCTAGGAAGGCACAACAAGGAGTTCGCTATGGCCAACAAGGGGAAGCCTGTCATAGACAGGGAGCGATGCAAGGGCTGCCTGCTCTGCGTCCGCGCCTGTCCCACCAAAGTGCTCGGTCCCGACACCTCGCCCAATTCTTGGGGATACTATCCGTCGTCGGTCGTGGCCCCCGATAAGTGCATCGCCTGCGGCAACTGTTTCCAGGTCTGCCCGGACGTCGCCATCACCGTCTACAAGCTCTGAAGGAGAAGCCCATGTCCGAAGATATCCATCTGATGAAAGGCAACGAAGCTATCGCAGAAGCGGCGATCCGCGCCGGCTGCGGAGCCTATTTCGGCTACCCCATAACCCCGCAGAACGAACTCATCACCTATATGGCGGTCAACATGCCCCCGAAGGGGAGAGTCTTCATCCAGGCCGAAAGCGAAGTGGCGGCGATCAACATGGTGTTCGGGGCGGCCTCCTCGGGAGCCCGCGCCATGACGAGCTCGTCCAGCCCCGGAGTCTCGCTCAAGCAGGAAGGCATTTCCTATCTCTGCGGCGCCGACCTCCCGGCCGTCGTCGTGAACGTGGCCAGGGCCGGTCCGGGCCTCGGCGGCATCGCTCCGGCCCAGGGCGACTACTTCCAGTCGACGAGGGGCGGCGGCCACGGCGATTACCATACCATCGTCCTCGCGCCCAAGAGTGTGCAGGAAGCGGCCGACATCACCTATGAGGCTTTCGATCTCGCCGACCACTACAGGATACCCGTCCTGGTCCTGGCCGACGGACTGCTCGGCCAGATGATGGAAACGGTCAGATTCCCGGCCCCGAAAGACCCCGCCAGCCTCCCGAAAAAATCCTGGGCCGTCGGCCATCAGGCCAGGGACGGCAGGGCGGAAGGCAATCATATCAGCAGCATGAACCTGGACCCTCCCAGCCTCGAACTGGAAGTCCTGGCCCGCGAAAAGCACTATGACCTGATAAAGAAGGAACTCTGCCGCTACGAGGAGCTGCAGGTCGAGGACGCCGATCTCATCATCGTCGCCTACGGAACCTCCGCCCGCGTCAGCACGAGCACCGTCGAGGCCGCGAGGGCCAAGGGGCTCAAGGTGGGACTTTTCAGGCCGATAACCCTCTGGCCCTTCCCCTACGAAAGGCTCAACGCGCTCGCCGTGAAGGGCAGACGCTTCCTTTCCGTGGAGATGAGCATGGGTCAGATGGTCGAGGACGTCAGACTCGCCGTGAACGGCAAGGCGCCGGCCGAACACTACGGCAGGGTCGGCGGCGTCATTCACAACGAGGAGGAAGTCCTCGCCGCTGTCGAGCGGATGCTCGGCGCGTGAGCAAGGAGTTCAATATGGAAATGATATACGGACATCCCAAGAGTCTCAAACCCATACAGACCAAGTACTGCCCCGGCTGCGGGCACGGCGTCATCCATAGAATGATCGCCGAGGTCATCGACGAGATGGGGCTGCAGACCAAATCCATCATCACGAATCCGGTCGGCTGCTCCATCTGGGCCGAGCTCTACTTCGATTTCGACTCGGTCCAGCCGGCCCACGGCAGGACTCCGGCCGCGGCCACAGGCATCAAGCGTGTCCTCCCCGACCACCTGGTGATCTGCTACCAGGGCGACGGCGACTTGGCGGCCATCGGTACGGCCGAAATTGTCCACGCCGCGAACCGCGGCGAGAAGTTCACGACGATTTTCGTGAACAACGCGATCTACGGCATGACCGGAGGCCAGATGGCCCCGACAACCCTCGTCGGACAGTACGCGACGACTTCGCCCAAGGGAAGGGATCCCGTGGGCGCCGGCCAGGGTTACCCCATCAAGGTCTGCGAGCTTCTTTCCTCCCTTGGAGGCACGAAATACCTCGCCCGCGGCTCCGTCGATACCCCGGTGAACATCAAGAAAACCAAGAAGATGATCCGCACCGCCTTCGAGGCGCAGATGAGAGGCGAGGGCTTCACCTTGGTCGAGATCCTCTCCCAGTGCCCGACCAACTGGAAGGTGAGTCCCCATGATTCGATCGACTGGCTCCAGCAGAACATGATCCCCTTCTATCCCCTGGGCGAGATCAAGAATACGCTGACCACGGCCGACCAGCCTGCCGGCACGGCCAAGTGAACGAGGAGAGCATCATGACTGAAAAGACATATATGGCGGGTTTCGGCGGCCAGGGAGTGATATCCCTCGGCCAGATGTGGGTCTACTGCGGCATGAAGGAGGGGCTCAACGTCACCTTCTTCCCCTTCTACGGAGCCGAAAAGAGGGGGGGCATCGCCCGCGCCTCCGTGATCGTGAGCGACAAGGAGATAGCCAGCCCGATAGTCGCGAAGGCGGACACCGTCGTCGTGATGAGCGAGGATTCCGTCGGCATCGCCGAGGAGAAATGCAGGCAGGGCGGCACGATCCTCCTGAATTCCAGCCTGGTGAAGAGGGACCCCAATCGGCCCGACGCCAAGATCCTCCATATCCCCTGCAACGAGATAGCCGAAAAGATCGGGGACGGACGCATCGCCAACATGGTGATGATGGGCGCCCTCAGCCAGACTTCCGGAGCCGTGAAGCTGGACCACGCGAACGAGATACTGAAATCCTTCTTCCCTCCCTCGAAGCACGGCCTCATCCCGATGAACATCGCCGCGATCGAAGCCGGGAAGAAAGCCTGCCTGAACTGCGAATGAGACTGCCTGCGGTCTGAGGTTCGCGCGCGCGGCCGCATGGGCTCCGACCTGTACGGAGTCCATGCGATCCTGCTATACTCCTGCGTGTCATGAATCCCAGATCCGGCGGCGCCGGGAAGGCCCGCCTTCCGCGCAAGTCCGCCAGGGGCCCCCTGAAACCACTCGGTGTGGTGCTCCTGGTCCTCAAGCTCGTCCTCTTCATCCACCTCGGATATATAGGCATCACCTCCGCCCTCATACTCGCGTACAAGTTCGTGGATCCGGCCTTCATCGTGCTCATGCCCTACCGATCGATCGGCTACGGCTGGAAACTCCAGAAGCCGATTCCCCTGGCCCTCGGGAAGGTGCCGCTCTATGTGCGCTCCATGCTCGTGGCAGTGGAAGACGGTAAATTCTACAGCCATCTCGGCATCGATTTCGAGGCGTTCAGGCGAGCCAGGGAGATAAACGAGCGGGTGGGCAAGCCCCTCTACGGGGGCTCAACCTTGACGATGCAAGTGGCGAGAACCCTTTTCCTCGTGCCGGAGAAGAGTTATGTCAGGAAATATTTCGAGGTGATAACGGCCCTCGAGCTGGAACTCATACTGTCGAAGGACAGGATACTGGAACTGTATTTCGGCTATGCCGAGTGGGGGAAGGGGATCTTCGGCATCGAGGCCGCCTCGCGCCACTGGTACGGAAAGGGCGTCGCGGCCTTAAGCCGGGACCAGGCCGCCAGGCTCATAGCCCTTCTG
>CAZRYP010000021.1:10409-17106 GCA_964604295.1 uncultured Treponemataceae bacterium | reverse complement strand
AAGCCTTTCTTCTCGGTGCCCCTGCCGCTCGTGCTGCCTTCGCTGACGGGAGGAGCCCTCATAGTCTTCATGATGTCCCTGTCGAACTTCGGCACCCCCGCCATCATCGGTGGCAATTACCGCGTCCTCGCCACCGTCGCCTACGAGCAGTTCACGAGCGAGGTGAATGAAACCCCGGGCATGGCCTCGACGGTCTCCATCGTACTCATGATGTGCGCGGCTGTCGTCATCGTGCTCCAGACCTGGGCATCTTCGCGGCGCAAATACGCTTCCATGCTCGTGAACCGCCCCGTGGTGAAGAAGCTCAAGGGCGCCAGATCATTCCTTGCCCATGCTCTCTGCTATCTCATCGTGGGCTTCTCCATGCTTCCTCTCGGCGTCATCGTGTTCTATTCCTTCAGGAATACCTCCGGTCCAGTCTTCAAGCCGGGCTTCGGGCTGGACAGCTACAGGCAGATCTTCTACGACGTCGGCAAGACGGTGATCAACAGCTTCCTGTACTCATTCATCGCCGTAATCCTCATCGCCCTCGTCGGCACTCTCATCGGCTTCGTCATCGCGCGCAAGAGAAACCTGGCGGTCAAGGTCCTCGATCCCCTCCTCATGATCCCCTATATCGTGCCGGGAACGGTGCTCGGCATCGGTTTCATCGTGGCCTTCAACAGGAAGCCGATATATCTCGCAGGCACGGCCACCATCATCATCCTGACCTATTTCATCAGGCGTCTCCCCTATTCGGTGCGATCGGCCGCTTCCATACTGAAGCAGATCGATCCCGCCCTCGAGGAAGCGGGCATCAACCTGGGCTCCTCCCCCGGACGCACCTTCAGGACGATCACCCTCCCCCTGATGAAATCGGGAATCATATCCGGAGCGATCATGAGCTGGGTCACGTCCATGAACGAGCTGTCCGCCTCCATTCTTCTCTACGTGGGCAAGACGATAACGATGCCGATCAAGATCTACCTCTCCGTCGCCGACGGCTATTTCGGTACGGCGAGCGCCATGTCGACCATCCTTCTGGTGGTGACGGGTGTATCGATGTTCATCGTGAACAAGTATTTCAACCGCGGCAGCGATACTTTCATAGCTTCGTAATGTATCCGCGCATAGAGCTGTCGGGCTGGGACGAGGGCATCCCATCAGGGGGCGGGGCGGGCGATTCTTCAGCCAGCCTCGCCGCCGTCGTCGATGGAAGCTTCTTCTCAGCCATCCCAAGGGATACGACCTTCTACATCGTCAGGCACGGACAGAGCGAGGGGAACGCGACGCGCACCTTCCAGGGGAGGCTCGACTATCCCCTGGACGCCCATGGCCTTGACCAGGCGCGGGGAGCGGCCGGCTGGTTCGCGGATAAATCGGTCGACGTCGTCGTGTCGAGCCCCCAGAGAAGGGTGGCGGTCACCGCTTCCATCATCGCCGGAGCCTGCGGGCTGGGCGAGCCTGTCCTTCTTTCTTCCCTCGTCGAGGTGGATGTGGGCATATTTTCTGGAATCGACATGGAGACGGCTTCAGCCCTGCACCCCGGGGTGTTCGGCGAATTCCGCCACAGGAGCTGGGATGCCGTGCCGGGCGCCGAGCATTCGCGCTCCATGTATGCCAGGGCCGTGGCGTCCTGGATCAGGATGAGGGAGCTGGCCGAGGAGGGCGCGAGGACGATTGTCTGCGTGTCCCACGGCGGTCTCATCCAATGGCTCATCCGCTCCACGTTCGGCGTGAGGACATGGCTCCCCCTCGTCCCTTCCTCCAACTGCGGCATCTCGAGACTCGACCTGGAACCGACGGGCCAGGGCGCTCCTGCGTTCCTCCAATGGTCTATGATCAATTTCCTCGCTCCATAATCCAGTTTTTCCTTTCCTCCTTTTGAATCGACGCCTTCCTTCCCGAGCGTGAGATGGGTGAGGAGGTATACTATGAAACGACAACATCGTACCGTCATGCGCGCCAAGCGCATCATCATCCCCCTGCTCGGCGGGCTCCTGCTCGCCTTCGGGGCGGAAAACGCATCCGCCCGATCCGTCATGGATCGGTGCGGAGCCTCCGCGCAGGCCTCGCCGGTCCGGGCTTTGGCCGGCTTGCCCGGGTTCTTCGTCCTGGGCATGGAAGAATGCGGCCTGATAACCGGAGGGGATGTCAGGATGGTGCTGAACGCCTCGAGGACGAGGCTCACCGTCAACGTGATCGACAACGAATACGAAGCCAGGTTGGGGAGAATCCCTCCCAGGGAAGTGTATGAACTCGATGTCCACAACCGCGTCGTGCGGACGAACGGGGCGCCCTTCATGCCGACGCCCGAGTCGAGGAGGGAACTGGGCGGGCTGAGCGGACTCACCGCCGCTCCCTCGGCTTTTCCCGAAGGCAACTGGCTCGTGACGAGCGTAAAGAGCAGGACCGACAAATTCGGTCCCTACATGATAGGCACCGGGGCGATCGGGCAGGTGGACGTCTACCTGCAGGGATCGGGCGAAGGCTCTGCCGCCTATCTCGGACGCTACATGGACATCGGCTATGCCCTCCACGCGAATACCCAGCCTTTCGAGTATTCGAAATCCTACGGCTGTCTCGTGCTCCGCCAGGCTGACCTGACGAGGCTCGCCGAAACCCTGCAGCGGGACAGGAAGGAAAACGGCAAGGCCATGCAGACCATCAGGGTCAAGGCGTATGGCGATCGCTGAATCCTGGCTTCAGGGATTCGGCTTCGCGGGAAACGCGGCCGCCGCGGAGGCAGGCCTCCACGGCGGCCTACAGGAGGCGCACAATGCATGCGGATGGACGAAAAGTCATGGCGTTCGCCGGGTTCAGAACTCTCACCTGCGTTTTTCTTGTCTTGATCGCGGGGGCCGTCCTTTCCACTTCCTGCGGAAAGGACGGCCCCCGGACCGCATCGGCGCGTGAGGGAGCATCGGGGACCGGGCTCGCCCTGGCCTCAGCCCCCGAAGCGCCTGCCGCGGAGGCCAGGATCGTTCTTCCCGGCATCGAAAGAAGGGCGGGGGAAGTCCTCATCGTCTATCGCCATACACAGTTCGGATTCATGGAAACACATGGCTTCGATACCCTCGTTCACAGGTTTTCCCTTCTTCCCGGAGGATGGATCGACGGCGCGGCTGTCTACGAGCGGAGAATGGAGGGCGAGAGGCTCGTGGCGAACTACGGGTTCAGCCATGCCGGCGACTATATCTACGTATCCCGATCTTCGGCGGGCGAATCGGCCGAGTTCGCGTCGATCAGGCTGGGCGCGGGAGGGCTTGAGCTCGGCGGGGCGAGGCAGAGCCTCGTGTCGCGCGGTCCGGACGGCGGCATCAGGATCTCCTCCCTGACAGGAGATTATTTGGAAGAGTACAGAGCCGCGGGGAAAGGCGGGGGAATCGAATCCGCGATATCGCGCGCGGGAGTCGTGGAGTCCGTGGGGCGTAGCGAGATTCCCGCCCAGGGGAGGCTAGTCTTCACGGATCGGAGGACAGGTGATGAGCATGGGGCGGAGGACAGGACGGTATCGCTCTGGAGGGAAGGGAAAGACGATTACCGCTTCAGGACGGAGTCTGTCGTTCCCGTCAACGAGGTCTTCGCATCGGGGCTCGAGGAAGCTCTCGGAGGCGACAAGGGCATGCAGAATTTCGTTCTCGTCGATCTGGTCCTCGGAAGGGAGAGGAACATGAGGCCTGTCCTTGCCTACGCGCTATTCTCCGGATCGGCCGCCCTCAAGCCTTAGGCTGCTCGGAGCTTGCGCCGTCGGCGGCGAGAAATTCCGCGAACACATTCCACAGGGTCTCGTCGGGAGGAAGAGGCGCCGTGATAGTGAGAGGGCTGTGGGTTCGCGGGTGCTCCATTTCGATCTTCCACCCATGGAGCATTATCCTGCCAGAAAGGGAGCTTCGCTTCGCGCCGTATTTCAGGTCGCCCTTGATCGGCCATCCCATGGCCGAGAACTGGGCGCGAATCTGATGGTGCCGTCCGGTCAGCGGCTTGGCTTCGACAAAAAAGTAGCGCTCCGTCTTCATTCGCAAAGCATACGACAATTCCGCATATACGGCGTTCTGGCCTTTGCCGGCGCCGCTCCTGGGGTATCCTGCGGCCGGCTCGATCGGGCGCGCCACGGAGAAATTGCGCTTCGGGTCGGTGACGATCATGTGTTTCAGCAATCCTTCCTCCGGCGACGGCTCCTTCTCGAGGCAGGCGATGTATGTCTTGTGGATTTCCCTGTCCCTGAAGGCTTCCTCGACTATTCGAAGGGCTGACGCGTTTTTCGCGAATACCACGATTCCGGAGGTTCTCCTGTCTATCCTGTGGGCTGCCTCGAGGAAAGCGCCCTCCTCGGGATGATCCTTCCGGATGAGGGTCTGCAGGTCTTCATCGCCGGATTTGTCCCTGAGCACAGGCAAGGGAGCGAGTTTGTTCGCGACGAGGATGTCTTCGTCCTGATACAGGATCTCATAGGGATTCAATTCTTTCTCCTTGCTCAGGCATTCCGTCGGGAAGAGCCCCGCTGCCCCATGCTTGCATATTACCCATTAGTATAGTGTAATATTCTACCATAAATAATGACCGCAAAGGAAGGATGGGATGAGCATACATATAGCGGCGAAACCTGGACAGATCGCGGATAGGATACTTCTCCCCGGAGATCCTCTGCGCGCGAAATTCATCGCGGAGAATCTTCTCGAAAGAGCCGAACGCTTCAACGAAGTCCGCAATATGCTCGGATTCACGGGCTTTTTCAAGGGCGTCAGGGTTTCCGTGATGGGAACGGGAATGGGCATGCCCAGCCTTTCGATTTATGTCAACGAGCTCGTCAGGGACTTTGGAGTCCAAAAGCTCATACGGGTAGGCACCTGCGGCGCCCTGAGGTCTGAACTGAAAATCCGTGACCTGATCCTCGCGATGAGTTCCTCCACGGATTCGGCGATCAATGACATCCGCTTCAAGGGCATGAATTATGCTCCGACCGCATCCTTCCCCCTTCTCGTAAAGGCGTATGAAGCCGCGCGGGAATCCGGGTTCTCCCCCTTCGTCGGCTCGGTCCTCTCCTCGGATTCCTTCTATTCGGAGGATCCGGAGCAGTGGAAGCTCTGGGCCAAGTTCGGGGTTCTCGGCGTGGAGATGGAAACGGCGGAACTCTATACGCTCGCGGCCAAATACGACGTGCAGGCTTTGTCCATCCTGACGGTATCGGACCACCTGGTCACGAGGGAGGCGACAAGCTCGGAGGAAAGGCAGACTTCCTTCAGGGCGATGGCGGAAACGGCGCTGAGCGCGATAATCCGCTAGATCTTCTCCTCGCCGTCGGGCGGCGCTTCCTCCAGTTTTTTCATGACCGCTTCCTGCTGCGAGACTATGTTGTCCCGAACCGCCGCGATATTGCGGCTCAGCTTGTCGAGCTGACCGTGGAGATCGTCGCGCAGCTTGTTCATGTGGCTGCGGAATTCTTCCGTGTGCTTCGCTTCTTCGGCGTTTCTCCTGGCTTCGGCTTCCGCCACGATGCCCGACAGGGTCTTCTCCATGTCGGAAAGCCAGGTATCCAGCTGCCTGAAGCTCATGCTTTTCCTCTCCGAAAGCTCCGAAAGCAGCTGGTCCTCGAAGCCTTCGAGCTTCCTCTCGGCATTCTCGTACGCCGAGTTCTTCAGGGTTTCGATCTCCTTCCCCAGCTTCACGAGAGCCTCGCCCAGTGCCGAGGTTTCGGCCGAGAAGTTGGCCTCGAAGCGTGTGCGGTGGTCCTCGAAGGCCTGGCCGAATCCCGCGAATTCCTCCTCGATCCCGATCTTCGTCGATTCCATGGAGGCTTTGAGGGACTCTTCAAGGGATCCGAGTTCCTTGAGAGTATCGGCGACTTCCCGAGTGGCCTTCGCTGCGACGGCTGTGAGCTCTTCTCCGGATTCCCGGGCCTTGTTCGAGGACCTTTCCAGAAGCCCTGCCACTTCAGTCGCCTTCTGGGCGAATATCTCTTCGGCTTCGCCCAGCTTGGCCGTCATGTCGGCCAGCATTCCCTGGGCTTCCCGGCGCCAGTTTTCCTTGAACTCCTCGATCGCGGCGCGAAGTTCCCCGACATGCTGAGCTGTGTCCTGGCCGAGCTTCGCGAGCTGTCTGTCGGTGGAATCGCCGAGTTCCCTCAGCTTTCCGCCGATGGATATGGTGAGAGTCGAGAAAGCTTCGTCTTCGATGGAGGCGGCCCGGTCTTTCGCGGTCTCGAGGGCTTTCCCCAGCTCCTCGTCCACGAGGGCGCGGGCTGACTGGGCCTGGGTGAGGGCGGCCATGGCCTCGTCGCGGACCGCGTTCAGCTCCGTCGCCGTGGCCGACAGGCCATCCTCCAACTCCGAAAGGATGGAGTCGCGGAAGGTTTCGATCGTGCGCTGGGCGTCCTGGGCGAAGCTCTCCCGCAGGAGGGGCAGTTCCCTCTCGATGGCGGTCAGGCTTTTCTTCGCGAGATCGAGTTTCCTGTTGACACCCTCGGCGAAGGTTTCGCCTTCATGGATGCGCGCGAGGTTCTCGTCGACCCTGGCAGTCATGTCCATGAGCTTCGAGAGCACTTCGTCATATTCCTTGAAGCGGCTGGCGATGGAGCCGATCGCGTCGGCTTTCTCCGTCACTGCGGATTGGGCGGACTGCAGCTTTTCGAGGCTATCTTGGCGGCCTTCTGCTGGACATCGAGATCGATGCCGTAATGCTTCAGCTCTTCGGCCCTCGTCCCGACGTAGTCGTTCAG
>CAZRYP010000021.1:3087-10399 GCA_964604295.1 uncultured Treponemataceae bacterium | reverse complement strand
TCAGGTCGTTCTGCAGTTTTTCGGCGAGCCGCTTCACCTTCTCCAGCGATCGATTGTTGGCGGTAAGCTTATGGTAGATGACGAAGAAGACCAGGACGACGGCGAGGGTGATCAGGTTGCCGATCGAAAAAAGCATCAGATTCTCCTGAATGGTTATTACAATTGGTTGCAGTATAAGATATATAGTGTCGGTGTGAAAGAGTATCGGCGGCTGTTTTCGGAGCGAAAGATCCTCATGGTTTCGGGTCCGTTAGCAAAGGGAATCAGGCTGAGCTTCCTGCTCCTGGCGGCCTTCCTCGCGGCCGGTTCGGCAGGGGCTCAGTCGATCATCGCTCCCGGGATCATCGCCCCCGCGATCATCGCCCCGGCTCGTGTCGCGCCGGGAGATCCCTATCTCTGCTGGCTCAAGAGCAAAGATCCCCTCATCGAGGCCTCGGCCACACTGAGGGATTCCGCCGCGAAGAGGCTGGCCTCGGCGGACGGCTTCTTCATGCCTTCGGATGGGGAAGGCTATCTCTATGGCTTTCTCCTCGCCGTCCCGACAAAGGCTTTGCCGGGTCCGGCCAGCCTCCTCATCTCCGTGATCGCGAGCGGCGGTCCCGGAAGTTCCAAGGCCGGGCGCGCGGATGAATTTCGCGTCGATTTCTTGATCGAGGAGAAGAAGTTCCAGCGCGAGGATATTCCCCTGGACAAGGTCAACACGGATATCCGCACCCAGCCCGATCCCGCCAAGACAGCGGAATCGAAGGCCTTCGCGGCTGTCTTCGAAGCCGGCGATCCCACGGCACTCTTCGCCGATGGCCCCATGGTCAAGCCTCTCTCGATCGCGTGGCGCGAGACGGCCGGCTTCGCTGACGAGCGCCGCTATCTCTACCACAGCGGGGGAAGCGACTCGACCCTCCATGGGGGCATAGACCTGGGAGCGAAGGAAGGAAGCGAAGTCCTGGCCTGCGCGGCGGGCAGGGTCGTCTTCGCCGCGTCGCGCATAGTCACCGGCAATACTGTCGTGATCGAGCATCTGCCCGGCCTCTTTTCCATATATATGCATCTTTCCGCGATCGCCACCTCGGAAGGCGCGGTCGTCGCTTCAGGCGAACGCATCGGAAGCGTCGGCTCGACGGGCCTTTCCACCGGTCCGCACCTGCACTGGGAGCTACGTATCGGCACGGCATCGGTCAATCCCCACTACTGGCTTTCTCGCCCTCTACTTGACAAAGATGCCATTTCCGGTAGAATCAAGCCTCCGGCAGAAGGGAGGTGATTACTATCCGGCAAATAATGGTTGAAGAAGGCGAGCCCCTCGAGAAAGCGATCAAGCGCTTCAAGCGAATGGTCGAAAAAGAAGGCATCATTCGCGAATGGAAGAAACGGGAGTATTTCGAAAAACCCTCCACGATCAAGAACCGCAAACAAAAGGCCCTGGCGCGCAAGCTCATGAAGAAAACCAGGAAGACCCACGACTCCAAGGGCGGATACTGAAATCACGGGCCGATGGGCTCAACATCATCGGCGACAGGCGGGAACGCGATTCCCCCTTCGAACCCGCACAGCGAAAGGCCGTCATCCCGACGGCCTTTTTTTTTGCCTTTTTTTACGGTATGCTATGCCCGGTCAAAAAGGAGATGTTTCATGCGTAGCAGTCACAAGTCACCAGTACGAGGATTTTCATACAATACGGCCGCTCTCGGCATGATCCTCCTTCTCACAGTGTCCTGCTCGGCGCAGGCAGGAAAGAGCCAGGACTTGAGCAAGCCCAATCCCATCCTGAAGACGGTCACGCTCAAGGCGGGTGATATCCAGGTCCTGGCCGAAGTCGCGAAGACGGATCTGGAGAAAAACCGTGGACTCATGTACAGGAAGAGCCTGGCCGAAGGCAAGGGCATGCTGTTCGACTTCGGCATAGACCAGAAAATGGCATTCTGGATGAAAAACACTTCTCTGCCGCTCTCCCTGGCCTATCTGGGCGCCGACGGCACAATTTTTCAGATTCTGGACCTACAGCCCTTCTCGGAGGAGCCCAGGACTTCCGAGCGAAGCGTGCGCTATGCTTTGGAAGTGCCCAAGGGCTGGTTCGGGAAGGTCGGCCTGAAAGTAGGCGACAGGTTCGAGATTCCCCCGCTAGAATGAAGGCTCGGGGCTTGAGCCGGTCCGCCGGGACTTTGACCCGATACCGCCCAGCCTATATCTTACATGGTACATTATGAGAATGGAGTTTTTTTATGCTTGAGATAGTGATGTATGGCGACCCTATATTGGAAAAGAAGGCCGAACCCGTCACAGAATTCGATGAGGGGCTCGCGGTATTCTGCGAGGACATGTTCGAGGCCATGAGGCGGGACCACGGGATTGGCCTGGCCGCGCCCCAGGTAGGCATCTCGAAACGCCTTTTCGTCACCGATGTCGAAGGGGACAGGAAACGGGCATTCATCAATCCGGAAATCGTCATGACCAGCCCGGATCTCGTCGAATACGAGGAAGGCTGCCTTTCGTTTCCCGGGCTCTACTTCATGGTCAAGCGCTCGGGCTCGCTGAGGATACAGGCGTTCAATGAAAAGGGGAGACCTTTCACCGTCGAAGCCGATGGTCTCCTGGCGAGGGTGATTCTCCATGAATACGACCACCTCGACGGAAAACTCTACATCGACAGGATAACTCCCTTCAAGAAGGAGAGAGCCCTCCTGCATTACCGGAGAATGGTGAAGATGTAGGAACCGGGCTAATCGCCCCGGTGGGGCGGCGCTCGTACACGGGGGAAGCATGAGAGTACTCTTCGCGGGGAGCCCCGCCATCGCCGTGCCTGCTCTCCTGGCCATCGCGGCCAGGCATCAGGTCGTCGGCGTCCTCACGAATCCGGAATCGGCCCAGGGCAGAGGAAGAGGACTCCTTCCCACCGCGGTGGCCGAGGCCGCCCGCGATGCAGCGGGCGACACGATGCCGATCCTGGCCATCGAAAAACTAGACGGCAAGGCCAGGGAAATTGTCTCTGCCCTCGAACCGGAACTTCTCGTGGCTTTCGCCTATGGCAGGATTTTCGGACCCAAATTCCTGGCGCTCTTCCCAAAGGGCGGGATCAATATCCACCCGAGCCTCCTTCCGAGACACAGGGGCAGTTCGCCCATACAACAGGCGATCCTGGACAGGGATGGGGAAACGGGGGTTTCCATCCAGAGGATAGCCCTCGAAATGGACAGCGGGGACATCCTGGCCGTCGAGAACTTCCCCCTCGGGGGCAGGGAGACCGCCGGAACGCTTTCGGAGCGATGCGCCCGGATCGGCGCCCGGCTGGCTTCCAGCGTTCTCGACGCGATCGAAGGCGGAAGTCTCAAGGCCATGCCCCAGGATGGCAGGCCGACGTACTGCAGAAAGATCGCCAAGGAAGACGGGCTCGTCGATTGGACAATGTCCTGTCTCGACATAGATGCCCGGATACGCGCCTTCGATCCATGGCCGGGAGCCTATTCCTGGCTCAACGGACAGCGTCTCAACCTGCTCGAGGCGGAGCCTCTTCCTTCGGACGACCTCCTTTCCGGCGCAGGAGCATTGCCCAATGCGCCTGCCGGCACTATAATCGGATTGGACAAATCCCGGGGCATCGTGGTGCGGACGGGCGAGGGTTTCATAGCCCTCAGGAAACTTCAGTTCTCGGCACGCAAGGCTCTGGCCTACAAGGATTTCGCCAACGGACTCCGGAATCTGGCCGGCATGCGCTTCGCAAACGCGCCCTGATCCGTCCCCGGCCGCCGCGGGAAGCGGGCGCGAGACTCTCCGGCCGCGGATAGGGCTGGCAAGGATGCTTCATGTAAATGGAAAAGACAGAGAATAGCAAGAAACGCGCGCGCAAGCGTTTCGATTTTTCCTCATGGACCAGGGAACAGAAAAGAGCCTTCGCCCTCTTGGCGGCATCGTTCTGCGCGGTGATGCTGGCCGTGGCCCTGGGCGCCTTCCTCCTCGTCATTCGGGCTCCGGAAAAGGTCATGGTTCCCGATGTGAGGAACATGGATCTGGCCGACGCCCTGATGAAGCTCCAGGAGAGGGAGCTGTACCCCCGGCTTTCGCTCCGTTTCACCGACAATCCCCAGGACAAGAACGCCGTTCTGGAGCAGTCCCCCATTCCGGGAAGCATCGTCAAGGCGGGGCGGAGGATCAAGTTGACCGTCTCCAGGGGCGCCGTGCTCGACAAGATCGAAAACTATGTCGGCCAGGATCTCGAAACCTTGAAGCTCCAGCTGCAGTCCCTGTTTTCCTCCTCGAGGCCTCTCGTCACCGTGAGGGAACCTCCCCTCTACCGCTTCGACGAGTCGGCGGCAGGCACGATCCTCGAGCAGAAACCCCTGCCCGGGGAACAGATTTCAGGCCCGACGGTTCTCGAACTCATCGTCAGCAAAGGACCGGAAAGCCTCAAGGCCAAGGTCCCCGACTTTGCGAACCTGTCGACATCCGAAGCCGTCGCGGCCGCCGAGAAGATGGTCTTCACGGTGGACTTCTCCATGCGCCAGGCCAAGCCGGGCGAAGCGCAGGGCAGGGTTGTCGAGCAGCAGCCCAAGGCGGGAACCGAGGCGAAGGTGAAGGAGAGGCTCAAGGTGACGCTGACCTCGCCCGCGCCGGTCCAGGGCATCAACAACGGGATCTATGTCTACACCCTCCCCGAGTACCCCTATCCCATTTCCGTCAAGCTCGAGGCTGTCAAGCCGGCGGGCCAGAGAGTTCTCCTCGCGTCGCTCAAGCACCCGGGCGGCAATTTCAGCGTACCCTTCTCCCTTCCTGCCGGGAGCAGCTTCGTGCTCTCCGTGCTTGACCGCGAAATCGCGCGGACGGAGGTCCAGGCTCCATGAGCGAAGACTCCGATGATCGGGATCTGCCGGTCGAAATCGTCCATCTCTATGTCTACGACATCGGGAGGGCTGTAGACCTCAAGAAGGCGGCATCCCTCATACCCGCCTATCCCGACATAGGATTCGGCAAGAGGAGGGACACGCCTTCCTCCCTCACCCTCCCCAAGCCCCTCGTGCTCACCCTCAGCACCGAAGAATGCGACGCAGGCTGCTTCGACAAGTTCACCGCCCTGGCGAAGATTTACGACGACGGCGCCCTCACCCTCGTCGTGAGGTACAGGACGAGATCGAGCTTCCGGGACCTCGTGTCCAAGGCCAACCTGCCGGTGCGCGACACGGGCGGCGCCGAATCGGTGGAGCAGTTCGCCGATTCGAGCTTCCAGATGGTGGTCAACGCCATAAAGGATTCGGTGACGGGGCTGAAGGACAATTGGGCTTTCGACAGGGAAACCTATACGGCTTTCTGCCTCCTGGAATGCCCGGGAGGAAATCCCGAAGCCTTCCTGGGCCAGAACAGGGAAGTGGCCGCCGCCCTTCTCGCCGGCGAAGAGCCGGGCATCCTGCACGACAGCCAGGTCAAGCAGATCCTGGAAAAGCCCTTCAGCTATCGCAAGAACGACTTGGCGGTCTTCGACCTGGACCGTTGCATCATCGTGGATCCTTCGCGGGATTATGAGGACCTCCTCATCATGGCCGAACACGCGAATTACCGCCTCATCGAGCTGCGAGCCCTGGACAGCCTCCTCGACAAGTGGCTGGACGAGGCCGAGAAGGACATACGCAAGATCTACCTCAGCGGCGGGAAGACCCGATTCGGGCAGCGCACCGTCAAGCTCAAGCTGGGAAGGCTGCAGACACTTCGCTTCGATGCCCTTTTCACCCTGGAAAACCTCGACAATTCGTCAAAAATCATAGGAGACTACTTTCTCGGCCTGGTCTACGAGCGCCTTTGCTCGATATTCAACACCGAGGGGTGGAAAATCTCGGTCGAGCGGCGTCTCGACGCCCTGCAGAATGTCTATGAACTTCTCAAGAACGACACGGCTGAGCGGCGGATGATGACACTCGAGATCGTGTTCATCGTCGTGTGCATCGTCCTGCCCCTCATGCAGATCGTCCAGGTGATGGCTGCGGGTTGATCCCGAGGGAGCGACGCGATGCGCAGAGTATTCCCCCTATCCTCAGGCTGGCGCTTCCGCGATTCCCCCCTGGACGAAGCCTGGCTGGATGAGGGTTTTTCGCCCGAAGGCTGGGAGGCTGTCGACCTGCCCCACAGCCTGCGTGAGCTCCCCCTCAACCATTTCGACGAAGGTTCCTATCAGGGGAAAGCCGTCTATTGCCATGATTTCCCCGCGCCGACCCTGCCCGATGGAGGCAAGGCCTTCCTCGATTTCGAAGGCGTGGCGGTTTCCTGCGCCGTCTGGATCAACGGGAAGAGAGCGGGGGGGCATCGAGGTCCCTATACGCCGTTTTCCATGGATATCACCGATTTCCTGAAGCCCGAAGGCACGAACAGGCTCCTGGTCGAAGTCGACGCGAGGGAGGACCCTTCCATCCCTCCCTTCGGGGGAGTGGTGGACTATCTCGTCTACGGGGGGATTTACAGGGCTGTCTGGCTCAGGACCCAGGGGCGAGCCTTCATCGGGAGAATCCATGCCCGTCCCTCCATCCAGGAAGGCCAGGGCTGCGCCGGGCTCTCGGTGGAAGTGACGATGGTGGGGGCCGGCGGCGTGGAATCTTTGACTCTCGCGGCCAGGCTCGGGAAGAACGGCTCTATCGTCGCCGAAGTCCGGGAAGGGATTCCCGGCCCGGGCGCGGGCCCAGGTCCTGGCCCTGGTCCAAGCCATGGCCCGGGCAAGGAAGGCGTCTTCCGCATCGATTTTCCTGACTTGACCGGAATCCTCCCATGGGATCTGGACCAGCCCGAACTCTACGATCTCGAGATCGCCCTCCAGTCGGGGGAGCTCGTCCTCGACCGCCTCTTCGAACGCATCGGATTCAGGGACGCGCGCTTCACGCGGGAGGGATTTTTCCTCAACGGAAAGCGGGTATTCCTGCGCGGGCTCAACAGGCACCAGTCCTGGCCTTATGCGGGCTATGCGATGGGACCGGGCGCGCAGAGACGCGACGCGGAAATTCTCAAGCGCGAATTGGGCCTCAATATCGTGCGCACCAGCCACTATCCCCAATCGAGGCACTTCCTCGACGCCTGCGACGAACTCGGGCTCCTCGTCTTCACCGAAATGCCCGGATGGCAGCATATCGGCGACGCCGCCTGGAAGGACAGAGCCCTTGCCGATCTGGGGGATCTCATAAGAAGGGACTGCAACCATCCTTCCATCATCCTCTGGGGCGTCCGCGTCAACGAATCGCCCGATGACGACGACTTCTACGCGAGAACCAACGCCCTCGCCTCCAAGCTCGATCCCGACAGACAGAGGGGAGGTGTCCGCAATTTCCGGCGAAGCAGGCTCCTCGAG
>CAZRYP010000021.1:0-3077 GCA_964604295.1 uncultured Treponemataceae bacterium | reverse complement strand
GATTTCACCCACGAAGGCGGAAAGGCCGCCCTGGCTCCTCCGGGGAAGGTGAAGGGACGGGCGAGGACAGCTCCCTACCTCGTCACCGAGCATAACGGCCATATGTTCCCCGCCAAACGGCAGGATCAGGAAGAACGCCTGGCCGAGCACGCGCGCCGCCACGCCCGGGTCCTCGATGCCGCGATGGGCGATTCCGGAATTTCGGGGGCGATAGGCTGGTGCGCCTTCGACTACAATACCCACAAGGATTTCGGCTCGGGCGACAGGATCTGCTATCATGGAGTCTCCGACATGTTCAGGATTCCCAAGCCGGCGGCCTCGCTTTACTCAAGCCAGAAGGATCCGGCCTCGGGGATCGTGCTCGAGCCGGCGACCATTTTTGCCAAGGGCGAAAGAAGCGCGTCCAGGCCTCTTCCCGTGGAAGTGTACACCAACTGCGATGCGGTGGATCTCTATCATGCCGGTGAGAAGGTTGGGCGCTACTACCCCGACCGCGGGACATATCCCCATCTCGACCATCCCCCTGTTGTCATAGGCGATCTCATAGGCGACCGCATCGACAGTGAGGGATTCGGTGCAGCCGACAAGGCGATTTTCCTCTCCCTCGCGTCGAAATCCATGGGTCTGGGTTCGGGAAGGCTGGGAATTCCCGACAAGCTCCGCTTCCTTCTTTTCTCCCTGCGCGGGCATGTCGGCTTGGGCAAGGCCGAAGCGCTCGTGATGAAATACGGGTACGGATGGGGACAGGCTGACGACGTTTTCGAGGTCGTGGGTATAATCGGGGATAAGGAAGCGGCGAGAAGAACATTCGGTCCGGATGCCCACGCGCGGAAGCTCGAGGCTGTCGCGGACGCTCCCGTCCTCCATGTAAGGCCCGGCGATGAATGGGACTCGGTCCGCGTCGTCGTCAGCCTCGTCGCCCAGTACGGCAATCGTTGTCCCTTCGGTTTCGAGCCCATAGGGGTCAAGGTCTCGGGCGCGGGAAGGCTGATAGGTCCGGCCGAGACATGCCTCATAGGCGGAGCCACGGCTTTCTGGGTGGCTTCTCTCGGCGAGGAAGGAAAAATCAGGATCAGCGTCTCGAACGGACGCTTCGGCACGCTGACCATCGGATTGAAGGCGGAGATAACACATGAGTGAAATCACGGCGGTTCCGGGACCGGTCCCGGCCGCAATCCCGGCAGCAAGCTCCGCCCCCGATCAAGCCGACCTGTTCGAGGCTCTTGGAATCCTGGGGGATGCTCTCTCGACGGGCATGAGACTCGATCGTCCTCCGGCCGAACTGCTGGGGCGTCTCAGGCTGGCCGCGGCGGCTCCACAACCCGAGCCCGCGATCGCGCCCGCGCGGGAAGCCGCCGCCGCGGAAGGGGAGCGCGACGCCCTGGCCGTCCTCAGGTCCAGGGCGCTTTCCTGCTCGGCCTGCGGACTTTCCGCCACGCGCCGGAGCGTGGTGTTCGGGCAGGGCGTCGCCGGACCTGTCGTCCTCGTCGTGGGGGAGGGACCGGGCGCCGAGGAGGACGCGCAGGGACTGCCCTTCGTAGGCGCGTCGGGCAAACTCCTGGACAGGATGCTCCATTCCATCGGGCTTTCCCGGGAAGAGAACTGCTACATCGCCAACATCGTGAAATGCAGACCCCCCAACAACAGGGAGCCGGCTCCCGACGAAAGGGCTTCATGCATGCCCTACCTGCGCGAGCAGATAGACATCCTGAAGCCCAGGGCCATCCTCTGCGCGGGCCGGACCGCCGCCCAGACCCTTCTCGCCACGACCGAAGGCATCAACCGCCTTCGCGCGAAGACGCATGAATACCAAGGCATACCCCTGGTGGCCACATATCACCCCTCGGCCCTCCTTCGCGACGAAACGCTGAAGAGGCCGGCTTGGGAGGACCTGAAGCGCCTCCGGGACATCGTGGCATCGGGCTCCGCGGCCCATGAGTAGGAAAAAAACCGAAACCCCGCCTCCGGGGCGGGCCGTTCCGGACCTGGGCGCCCGCGCCTACGTGCGCATCGCCTTCCCCCTTCCGATCGGGGAAACCTACTGGTACCGCAACAACGATGAAAAACCCGTGCAGGAGGGGTGCCGGGCCGAGGCTCCCTTCGGGAGACGGAGCCTTGTCGGCTTTGTCATCGAGACGGCCGCAGCCTGTCCCCTGGACCCTGCCCTCGTGAAACCCATAAAGCGGGCCGTGGACAGCGACAGGATCTTCGCCGAACCCACGGTAAGGCTGGCCGAATGGGTCGCGCGGATGTATTTCTGTACCCTGGGCGAAGCGCTGGGCGCCCTTCTTCCCTCTGGCCGGCGCGAAAGCACCCAGATCTCGGCCGAAATAGAGGACTTCCAGATAGGGGACAGGGCTCTCCCCCTTACCGGGGAACAGGGCGCCGCCCTCGGCGGCATCCTGACCGGCGAAGCGGGAACGACCTATCTCTACGGCCCCACAGGAACGGGCAAGACCGAAGTCTTTCTCCAGGCAGCCGAGCGCACCCTCGCGGCCGGGCGCTCCGTCATATACCTCGTGCCGGAAATCGCCCTGACCGGCCAAGTGATCCGATCGGCGCGCCAGCGATTCGGCGACGCCTGCGCCGTCATACACTCGAGGCTGACCCCGTCCCAGAAGCTGGCCGAGTGGCGGCGCATCCTCAAAGGGGAAGCCTCCATGGTGATCGGCGCCCGAAGCGCCATATTCGCGCCGGCGGCGAACCTGGGCCTCATCGTGATAGATGAGGAGCACGAAGGCAGCTACAAGGCGGGCAACGCGCCGCGCTACCACGCGCGCCAGGTCGCGATGTACAGGGCCGGCACGGAAGGGGCCAGGCTCATCCTGGGCAGCGCCACGCCTTCGGTGGAAGCCTGGCATTCCTGCGAAACGGGGGCGATGAAAAGGCAGACGCTGAGCCAGCGTCCCGGCGGCGGAGCCTTCCCGAAAATCGACGTGGTCGACATGAGAACCGAAAAGGGCACTATTTCCTCGACCCTCGCGAAAGCCCTCCGCGAAACCAAGGCCGAAGGCAGGCAATCCATACTCTTCCTGAACCGCCGCGGCTTTTCCCATTTCTTCGTCTGCAACACCTGC
>CAZRYP010000020.1:2615-17402 GCA_964604295.1 uncultured Treponemataceae bacterium | reverse complement strand
GATCTGTTTTCCTTTTGGTCAATCGATATCGCCAGGACTTTCCAGCCTGGCCTGGAATTGTTATAGTTGCCGTCATGAGTGTAGCCCCGCCAGCGTCGTTTCGATCGGATGAATTGGTTCTGCCCAGGCCCGATGACTTTCACGTGCATTTCAGGCAGGGGGAAGCCATGGCTCCCTATGTCCGCAGGCATGCGGCCTATTTCGGAAGGGCCCTGGCGATGCCCAACACCCTGCCTCCCGTCTCCGATCCCCTGTCGCTCTCGGCCTACAGGGCCGGCATCGAGGCAAGCCTGGGGCCGGGGACCGATTTCCGCCCCCTCATGACCTTCAAGATCCTGCCCGGCATGACGGGGGAGACTGTCAGGGCTTGCGCGGCGGCCGGAGCCGTCGCCGGGAAGTACTATCCCGCAGGGGCGACGACCAATGCGGCCGACGGACCTTCCAGTCCCGGGGCTGTGGCCGAGGCTCTCGATGCCATGGAAGCCTCGGGGCTGCTGCTCTCGATCCACGGCGAGGACCCGGAAGCCCCTTCGCTGGAGCGCGAAGAAGCCTTTCTCGATACCGTCAGGGAAATCCTCGCCGGCTGGCCGCGCCTTCGCGTCGTCCTCGAGCACCTTTCCACGAAGGCCGCCGTCGATTTCGTGAGCTCCGGGCCCGAGCGCATGGGCGCCACGATCACGGCCCACCACCTTCTTTTCACGATGGACGACATGCTGGGGAAGGGGCTCAACCCCCACCTCTTCTGCAAGCCCATCATCAAGTCGGTCTCGGATCGGGCCGCGCTCCGCGCGGCCGCTTTTTCCGCCTCGTCCAGATTCTTCTTCGGCAGCGACTCGGCTCCCCACAGCCGCGCCTCCAAGGAAAGCGCCTCTGCGCCCGGCGGCGTCTATTCGGCGCCCACCGCCATCCCCGCCCTGGCCGGCCTCTTCGAGGCGGAAGGAGCCCTCAAGGCCCTTGAAGCCTTCACGGCCGTCAACGGCGCAGCCTTTTACCGCCTGCCGCCGCCCTCGGGCACGATCACCCTCCGCCGGGAAACCTGGGAAGTGCCTTCGATCATGGACGGCGCCGTTCCCATGTGCGCGGGCGCGATCCTGGACTGGCGGCTCGCCTGAGCCCGGCCGGCCCTCAGGCGAGGGCGGCGTACTTTTCGAGGGAAAACTCTATGAGCCTGTGCCCGTCCCTGTTCGGATGGATCCCGTCCCCGCACATGTAGTCCCGATAGTCCCTTTTTTCGAGGAAGTCCCTCCTGATATCCAGAAGAGGGCAGGCCTTGGCCGAAGCGACCTGCCTGACCGCCCGGTCATAGCCTTCGTGCCATCGGAAGATCTGCTGTACATCACCCAGCCAGGACAGGATCGCCTTCCTGTCGAGTCCGTTGCGGGTGAACCAGTCGAAGTACCTTTCGGCGACGAGAGGAGGAAGGCTCATGACGACGGGGCTCAATCCGCTCGCGCGCAGGGCGTCTATCATCTCCCCGTATATCCGCGTGAAGACATCCAGGGGCGTGGCCGGCCGGTGTTCGGCTTCAGGTCTTTCGGCTATCTCGTTCCAGAGGAAGTCGCAGTCGTTGCCCCCGAATTCCAGGATGGCCATCCCCGCGGCCCCTGCCGCCACATTCGCTTCGGGCTCGCCGGTCCCCGAGCCTGCACGGGCGGCTCCCGCCGGCCCCCTGCCCCCCGCGACGAAGCGCCGCAGTATATCGAGGCCCTTCGTGATGGTGCAGCCGAACCTCGCCTTGTTGACGAGCTGTATCCCCAGCTTTTCCGCGGCCAATGCGCCGAAGTAGTCCTTGATGGGGGCATAGACACCCTCTTCGTTCAGGACAACTCCCCTCGCGACCGAATCGCCGAACAGATAGACATTCCCCAGGACCATGAACGAGCCTCCGATTTCAAGAATATGATATCAAATACCATATGATAACATATATGAGATAATAATATCTGTTGTTAGATACGTCAATATGTTTGAAGCCATATCTTGTCGCGTCGGATACCATGTGGTACCCTTGTTTCCATGGATACACCCGATCGAGACGGCATTGGCCGGTATTTCAAGGCCCTATCGCTGAAAGCGCCCGCTGAATGGGATCACCTTCCGGACATAGGCCTCTACATGGACCAGGTGATCACCTATCTGGACCGCCAACTCGACATCAGCGGAAGACCGGGGGAGGAAAACCCCATAACCCCATCCATGATCAACAACTACGCCAAGGCCAGGGTCGTACCCAGAACCGAGGGAAAGAAGTACGGACAGGAGCATATCGCCCTGCTGCTGTCCGTCTTCACCCTGAAGAGGGTGCTGTCGGTACAGGACATGGGGGCCCTTCTGGGAGGAATTTCAGGTTCGGAAGAAACGAAGGAATTCTACGGGCGTTTCAGGCGGAGCATGGAGAATTCAGCAGGGGAGACCCTGGCGGCGGTCAACTCGGCGCTGGAAGCCGAAGTTCTCGATCCGAAGGCTCTGCGGAACCTGGCCCTGGAGCTGGCGGTGGACGCGAGCATGAGAAGCTCCGCGGCCGAGATGCTCCTGGCCTTCGCGAAACCCGGGCACGGAGAGGCCGACGGCAGAGCGGGAGGCGCGTCCGGGGCGAAGGAGAGAGCCGCCCGCAGAAAGGATAAAAAGAAAGCCTCCGCCTGAACGCTGTGCCGCGTCCGGTCGGAGGCTTCCGCGATCCGGGAAGCGCCGGCCGCGCCCCCGCGGGAAATTTCGCTATAGTTCCACGATCCTCGATGAAGTGAGCACCCTGTTGCCCGTCTCGGTGATGAGCAGGTCATTCTCGAGCCTCACGCCGCCGAACTCGGGGTGATAGAGTCCCGGTTCGATGGTGATGATGGTTCCGGGCCTGAGTATGGCCTTGTTCTCCTCCCTCAGGTTGAGACCGGGCATCTCGTGGGCTTCCAGTCCTATGCCGTGGCCCAGGGCATGGGGCATGGCGTATCCGGCGGCCGAGAAAAATTCGTCCACGACGCGCGCGACATCCTTGGCCGCCGCTCCGGGGACGGAGGCGGCGACTCCCTTCGAATAGGCCTCCCTGACCAGGCTGACCATCTTTTCCTGTTCGCCGGCCAGGGGACCGCGCAGGAAGCTCATCGTGACATCGGAGGTATAGCCGTCGATGACGATGCCGAAATCGAGGATGGAGAGGCCGCGCGTGCCGAAGGGGCCTGAGCCGAAGCTCGGAAAGGCATGGATGCCGAAACTTCGCCCCGGGCCTGCCGCGATGGTGTCGAATCCCGTTCCCTCGGCTCCCGCGGCCCTGGCTTCCCTTTCGATGAAGAGGGCGATATCCAGTTCCGTCGAAAGGCTGCCCTTGCGCAGACCTTCCTCTATCCTGTCCATGAGGAGGTTGGTGAGAGCCGATGCCTTTTCATAGACGGCCAGTTCGCCCGAATCCTTGACGGCGCGCATCTCCAGCAGGGCGGCGTCTATCCCGCCCTTTTCGCACACGAGATCCCACTCCTCCAGGCCGCCGACATGATCGACGTAGGAAGGGTAGGGGGTCGCGGCGGGCATTTCCACTTTTTGCCCGGCGGGGATGGCCAGTTCGCCGAGGACGAAGCGCATGGCCGATTCCGATTTCCGGCCGAAAACGGGGTAGGAAAAAATCCTGTCGACCTTGGCCATCCTTTCGGCCATGCTCCGGTCCCAGGCCACGAGGGCGGAGGAGGCGTCGGCCCCGATCACGAGGAAGGCGTCGCCGGGGTGGCCGCAGAGGTAACGCACCGAGGGGCTCCGCATATGTTCGAAATCCTCGAAGCGGGCTGCCGCGATCCCCCTGCTCCTCAGGATCCGGGCGACCTCTTCGCGGCGCCTGCGGTATATGTCGCTCATCGCCGCTTCACGCCTTGGCCTTGGCCAGGTCGTCGAGGGCGGCATGGAGAATCGCGAGGCCCTTGTCCATCTCGGCGTCGGTGATGACGAGAGGGGGGAGGAGCCGCACGGTGTCGTCCCCCGCGGTGAGGGCGAGGAGTCCCCGCGCCCTAGACGCGGCGACGACATCGCCCGGGGGCACCGACACGCCGATGCCGATCATGAGACCCATGCCCCTCACTTCCTTGACGAGGGGGTGCTTCCACGACCTGACCGCAGCCCTGAGCTTTTCGCCCTTCCGCTCGACTTCGGCCATGAAGCCGGGCGCCGAGAGCTCCGTGAGCACGACATGGGCGGCGGCCGCGGCCAGGGGGTTCCCCCCGAAGGTCGTGCCGTGGTCGCCGGGCTGGAGGACGTCGGCGCTGGGGCCCCTGGCAAGGACGGCTCCCACGGGCACGCCGCCGGCCAGACCTTTCGCCACGGCTATGATGTCGGGATGGATGCCCATCTTCTGGCAGGCGAGGAAGGCGCCCGGCCGGCCGATGCCGGTCTGCACCTCGTCCGCCGCGAAGAGGATGTCCCTTGCCCTGCAGAGCTTTTCGGCGGCCTGGAGATAGGCGGTATCGAGGGGATTCACGCCGCCTTCCCCCTGGATGGGCTCGAATATGAATGCGCAGACCTTGTCGGTCAATGCGGCGTCGAGCGCCGCGAGATCGTTGGCCGCCACATAGACGAAGCCGGGGGTGAAGGGGCCGAAGAACTGGTGGAATTTGTCCTGGCCGGTCGCCGTCACGGTGGTGACGGTCCTTCCGTGGAAGGAGCCTTTCAGCGTGACGATGACGTTCTTGTCGGGGTTTTTCGCGGACCCGTATTTTCTCGCGATCTTGATGAGTCCCTCATTGGCCTCGGCTCCCGAGTTGCAGAAGAAGACCTTGTCCATGTCCGACATCTTGGTGAGTTCTTCGGCCACCTGGATCGAGATGTCGGTGAGGAAATAGTTCGAGACGTGGATGAGGCGGGCGGCCTGGTCGGCTATGGCCGCCACGAGCCGGGGATGTCCGTGTCCGAGGGAGTTTACGCCTATGCCGGCGGTGAAATCTATGTACTGAGCGCCGCCTTCGGCGGTGAGGGTGGCGCCCTTGCCGCTTGCGAGGACCAGGCCGGTCCTCTTGTAGGTGTTCATGAATCTGTCGTTCATATGATCATCGTCCCCATGCCTCTGTCGCTGAACAGCTCGACGAGGAGCGAGTGCGGCGACCGGCCGTCAAGAATATGTGTCGTGGCGACACCCAGCGAAAGGGCCTTCACGCAGCATTCCACCTTCGGGATCATGCCGCCCGAGACGATGCCCTGGGTGATCATGGCGGGCACATCCTCGCGCTTTATCACCGAGATCAGGGTGGCCATGTCGGCCATGTCCTTCAGGATGCCGGGCACGTCGGTGAGGAGAATGAGCTTTTCCGCGCCCAGGGCGCCGGCGAGCTCGGCGGCAGCGGTATCGGCGTTGATGTTGTAGTATCCCGATTCGTCGTCCTGCCTCAAGGCGACGGTGGAGACGACGGGGATGTAGCCCGAGTCCAGGGCATGGCGGACTATGGCCGGATCCACGGAGGAGATTTCGCCCACCATGCCGAGATCCTTCCCGTTTTTCTGCAGGCGCGTGGCGTGGAAAAGGCCTCCGTCGGCGCCGCAGATGCCCATCGCGGAGCCGCCCTGGCGCTGGATGTGGGCCACGAGGTCCTTGTTCACCTTGCCTGAGAGGACCATCTGCACGATTTCCATGGTTTCGTCGTCGGTATAGCGGAGCCCGTCCACGAAGACCCTCTCCTTGCCCACCTTCTTGAGCATGCGGTCGATCTCGGGGCCGCCGCCGTGGACGAGAACGGGTCTGATGCCCACCTGCCTCATCATGACGAGATCCTGCAGGACTGCCGCCCGCACGCCCTCGTTGATCATCGCCGCACCGCCGTACTTCACGATTATGATCTTTCCCGTGAATGATTTGAAATAGGGCATGGCCTGTATGAGAATGTCAGCCCTGACATTGTCGGCAATCATATCTTCCTCCCCCTTGTTTTCCGGGTTATTCTCGATTCCTGCTTCCGCGTTGGCATCAGGTGCGGTAATCGCCGTTGATCCTCACATATTCGTAGGTGAGGTCACAACCCCAGGCCGTCGCCTGGGCATCGCCTTCGTTCAGCGTGACATAGATGGTCACTTCCTGGTAGCTGAGGATCTTCTTGGCCTTTTCCTCGCTGAAGGGCAGAGGCACGCCGTTCTTGCATACCTCTATGTAGCCCGAGGCGCTCTCGAAGGCGACATCGACCTTGTTCGGGTCAAAATCTTTGCGCGTATAGCCGAGGGCGCAGAGAATCCTGCCCCAGTTGGCATCGGCGCCGAAGATGGCCGTCTTGACGAGGCTCGAGCAGATGACGCCCTTGGCCAGTTCCTCGGCCTTGTCCTCGGTGGCCGCGTTCTCCACCGTGCACTCGATGAGCTTCGTGGCCCCCTCGCCGTCCCGGGCGATCATGCGCGCCAGCTGGGTGTTGAGCCAGTTGAGCCCTTCATAGAAATCCCGGTAATCCGGACCTTCGGCCTCGATGGGGGTATTGCCGGCCAGGCCGTTGGCCAGGATGACGACCATGTCGTTCGTGGAGGTGTCGCCGTCGACGCTCACGCGGTTGTAGGTTTTCTTCACGGAGTCCGAGAGGGCCTTCTGGAGCATGGCCGGATTGATTGCGCAGTCGGTGGTGATGAAGGAAAGCATGGTGGCCATGTTGGGATGGATCATGCCCGAGCCCTTGGCCATGGCGCCTATCGTCACGGTATGGTCGCCGATATCGAACTGGACGGCCAGTTCCTTCTTCACGGTGTCTGTCGTCATGATGGCTTCGCGCGCGTCGATGTTGCCGGTTTTGGAGAGACCTGCCACGAGCTGTTCCATTCCGGCTTCGATGATCTTCACGTCCAGTTGCTGGCCGATGACGCCGGTGGACGCGACGACGACGTCGGTGGCCGGTATGGGGAGGCGTTCGGCCACGAGGGCGGCCATCCGCTTCGCGACGGCGATGCCGGCTTCTCCCGTGCAGGTGTTCGCGTTGCCCGAGTTGACGATGATGGCCTGGGCCCGGCCGTCGGCCAAGTGCTCTCGCGTCACGATCAGGGGCTGGCCTATCACCTGGTTCGTGGTATAGGCGGCCGCCGCGCTGCAGGGCTTTTCGGAAAGGACGAGAGCCAGGTCCTTCTTTTCCCTGTTCTTCCTGATGCCCACATGGACGCCCGATGCCGTAAAGCCCTTGGCTGCGGTTACCCCGCCGCGAATTTGTATCATGCTCTACCTCGCTTTTTATGCCGCGTCGGCGCGGCCGGTCTATCGAAAATGCCGGATCCTGCTAGAAGGCCGGAGGAACCATCGCAAGCCCCGCGGTCTCTTCGAGGCCGAGGGCGAGATTCATGTTCTGCACGGCCTGGCCGGCCGCGCCCTTCACCATGTTGTCGATCGCGGAAATGACGATGCCCGTCTTTCCGTTGGATGAGATATGCACCGAAAGGTCGCAGAAATTGGAAAACTTGACGTTCCTGTTGCCCGCGGTCGCGCCGGCCGGGAGCACGCGCACGAAGGGCTCGTTCGCGTAGAACGATGTGTAGAGCGCATGCAGCTCCTTCGCGTCCACGGCCTTCTTCAGCCTGAAGTAGATCGTGCTCACGATGCCCCTGTTCATGGGGGCGAGGTGGGGGGTGAAGACGCAGGAAACGGGCTCCCCCGCCATGATGGAGAGGTAGCGGTCGATTTCCGGCTGGTGCCTGTGCGCGCCCACCTTGTAGGGGGCAATCGAGTCGGAGCAATCGGGGAAGTGGGTCGCCTGGCTCGGTTCGCGTCCCGCTCCCGTGACGCCGGAGGCGGAATCTATGATGATGCTTCCACTGTCGGCCACTCCGAGGGAAAGGGCCGGATAGAGCCCCAGTTCGGCCGAGGTGGGATAGCAGCCGGGATTTCCGATTATGCGCGCCGTCCTGATCTTTTCCCTGTTCAGTTCGGGAAGGCCGTATACCGCGCCGGCGTGGAGGGCGGGCAGGGCGAAGGTCTTGCCGTACCAGGTCGAGTATGTGGCCTCATCCTCGCCGAAACGGAAATCGGGCGAGATGTCGATGAAAAGGCCGCCCCGAGCGAGGCAACGTTGCGCAGCCCCCTCGGCGTGACCGTGGGGCAGGCAGGAGAAGAGCACTTCCGAGCCTTCTATCACGGCGTCGGCGTTTTCCAGCATCATGCCGGAATTTCCCCTTCGGCTTCCTCCGGAGGCATAGAAGGAAGGGTACACCGTATCGAGGTTCTTGCCCTCGAAGCTCACCGAGGAGAGATGGAGCCGACTGGGCTCCGGGTGGGCGAGAAGAATCCTGACCAACTCGGCGCCCGCATAGCCGGAAGCGCCAAGAATGCCTATCTGAATCATCCGCATCCTCCTGGATACGGCGAAGGTCCCTGGAGAGAATTCTCCCTGGACTGTTCGCTATGGATGTCGACCCTTCTGCAGCAAGGGTCGTTCTTGTAATGTCTGTGGTTGTGGCAGGTGGCGGTCGTCGCCTTACCTACGAACACGGTAGAAGCGCGACTCGTGCGCTTCGATACCGAGGGAGAGAAGTGTGGGCAGGTAAACTGGATAAGAGCGTTTCATATGCTCCTCCCAAGTATGGAATAGGAGATATGAAAATATAAATGAGGGAAACTGTCAACCGGGCGGATACATAATTATTCATATTAGGCAAAAAAACCTGTTTTCGGTCAAGGCGATGAAGGGTAAGCCGCGGCAATGCCGCCCTGAGGCCACCATGAAACCGCCCTGAGGCAGCACTGAGGCCACCGCAAGGCGGAAGAGCTCCCTCGGGCATGCGAGTATGGAAAAAAATTTCTTGCAGGCTTGGGGAAGGCACCCTATACTGCACAGGATCTTTCCCTCGTCTACCCTTGAAGACAGGAGGTTCTATGGGGCTGGAATCGGGCATCATAGCCGCTTTGGCGGCTTCCCTGTTGGCTTTGGGCTATTCCATGGCCAAGGCTCGCCACATCGGCTCGATCCGTGTGGAATCGGAAATCCTCGTACGGATCTCTGGCTATATCGCCGATGGCGCGAGAGCCTTTCTCTCGCGCGAATACCTGGTCATAGCCGCCTTCCTGCCCCTGGTAATACTCGTGCTTGCCTTCTTCAACCATGGAGTGCTGAAGTTCCAGGCTGCCGCCTTCGCCGCAGGAGCTCTCTGCTCCGCATTGTCCGGATGGTTCGGGATGGGAGTAGCCACGAAGGCGAACGCGCGCACCGCCCAGGCCGCCACCCAGGGAATCGCCCCAGCCTTGGCCATAGCCTTCGCCGGCGGCTCGGTGATGGGCATGACGGTCGTGGGACTGGCCCTGCTCGGCATCTCCCTCGTGATGCTCGGAATGATGGCGATCGCCGGCGCTGACGCGGAAGCTCTCGCCGTCTCGGTCTTCCCGGTTCTCTCCGGCTTTTCGCTTGGCGCTTCGATGATCGCCCTCTTTGCCCGCGTCGGAGGCGGCATCTACACGAAGGCGGCCGACGTGGGCGCCGATCTGGTCGGCAAGGTCGAGGCGGGAATCCCCGAGGACGACCACCGCAACCCGGCGGTGATCGCGGACAACGTCGGCGACAATGTCGGCGACGTTGCGGGCATGGGCGCCGATCTCTTCGAATCCTATGCGGGGTCCCTCATAGGCTGCGCCGTCCTCGGCATCGGGGCAGTCGCGGCGGCCGATATGCGCATCAGGCTGGCCTTGTTCCCCCTTGTCGCCGCGGCCATCGGCGTGGCCGCTTCCCTGGTCGGCACCCTCTTCGTCAGGATGAGGCCGGGCTCTTCCCCACAGCGTGCCTTGAACGCGGGCTCGTTCGGAGCCGCAGGGCTTGCGGTCGCCCTCCTCGTCCCGGGCACGAGGCTCGTGCTGGGCGACGCCCGCTTCGGCGGAGCCGCGGGAGCAGATTTCGGCTGGCTGGGCGTCGCCCTCGCCGCCGTCACCGGCCTCGTCGCCGGCGCCCTGATCGGCATCATCACGGAGTTTTTCACGGGCACCGATACGGCGCCGGTCAAGAGGATCGTGAAAGCCTGCACCACGGGACCGGCGACGGCCATCATCTCGGGCCTGGGCGTCGGAATGCTTTCGACCATGCCCCCGATCCTCATCATCGGGGCGGCCATCGCGGGGAGCTATGCCTTCGCCGGACTCTACGGCGTCGGAATCGCCGGCCTGGGCATGCTCCTCACCCTCGGTATCCAGCTTTCCGTGGACGCCTACGGCCCCATCGCCGACAATGCGGGCGGCCTGGCCGTCATGGCCGAGATGCCGCCGGAAATCCGCGACATCACCGATTCCCTCGACGCCGTCGGCAACACGACGGCGGCCATCGGCAAGGGCTTCGCCATCGGTTCCGCCGCGCTCCCCTCCCTCATTCTCTTCGTCGCGTTCATCGAGGCCGCCGGCATCGATCCGTCCACGATCTCCGTCACGAATCCCGCCGTCCTCATCGGCATGTTCATCGGAGCCATGATACCCTTCCTCTTTTCCTCCCTCGCCATGGATGCGATCGGCATCGCCGCTTTCGCCATGATCGAGGAAGTGAGGAGGCAGTTCCGATCCAAGCCCGGCATCCTCCAGGGCACGGAGATTCCCGATTACCGGAGCTGCGTCGACATCTCGACGCGCTCGGCCCTGAAGAGCATGGTCCTGCCCGGCGTGCTCGCCATTCTCTCCCCTGTCCTGGCGGGATTTCTGGGCGGCCCCGGCGTCCTTTCCGGCCTCCTCACGGGCTCGACGGTGTCTGGAGTGCTCCTGGCGATTTTCATGTCCAACTCGGGCGGAGCCTGGGACAACGCGAAGAAACTCATAGAATCGCGCAACGTCGACGGCAAGGGCTCGCCCGCACATATGGCCGCCGTGGTCGGGGATACTGTCGGCGATCCTTTCAAGGACACCGCCGGTCCTTCGCTCAATATCCTTATAAAGCTGATGGCCATAATAGCCCTGGTCATCGCCCCATTGCTCCGCACATTCTGGAGGTAGGCATGTCGAACGAAAAGCACCTTTACCTTATCCTGCATCCCAATCATTCGCTCATTGCGTCGCAGCTGGAGCCGGAGCACTTCATCCGGCACTATGTACAGGGATCCACGCGCTATTTCGAAGGACGTCTCATCTTCGCCGAAATCGATCCGGACTTCAGGAACGATTACTTCGACATCGATGAAGCCTACGCCGAACTGATTCCTCACGAGGACGGCAGACCCAAGGCCACGAAATTCATCAAGAGCTACCGCGCGCTCGAACACATGGATTTCGATGCCCTGGGCAAGCTGTATCTCTGCAATTCGGTGGGCGACTACGTCGAGCTGGAGAGCGAGGAATACGACCCCAGCGGCGATGCCGAGGAATTCCGCATAATGCTGGAAATCAACCCCGTCAAGTTCATCGTGCTGACGAAGTACGATTTCCGCGAGTTCGGCCGCTTCATCACCGATCCCCACAACTCCAAGGGAGCGCCCAAGATGTTCTTCTCCCAGCTGGAATTCGCCACGGACGAGTTCCTGCGGGAATTCGAGGAAAACCCTCTCATCCGCTGCTACGTGCCGGGGATCCATCCGGCCAGACTGCGCAACGCCATAGAAGAGGTGAGGGGAACCCCGGGCAAATTCGTGAAGGGCCTATCCCTGGACTGTCCCATCGACAGGATTTCCTACAAAGTGCTCAGGGACGGCTTCATGTTCGCCGGAGAGGGCAAATGCAAGTATTATCCACTCCTGAGCCTGGATGATGTCGAGCGGAGGTTTTACCGCTACTGGAAATCGATGTAGGGATCAGGTCGCGGGCTTGAAGCTCCTCTCCATTCTCGCTATCGTTCTTTTTCTCCTATGGCAAGAACATACCTTGATACGGGGCGGCCTATCGTCGCCCTCGCCACGCCGCCCGGGCGCTCCGCCCTCGCCGTCATTCGTTGCTCGGGCGAGAGGACCATCGAACTCTGCTCCTCCTGCTTTTCCCCAGGCAAGGCTCTTTCCGCTGCCCCTGGGTATACGATGGTCCACGGCTACCTGGTCGAACCGGGGAGCGGCGAGCGCGTCGACGAAGTCATAGCCTCCGTTTTCAGGGCTCCCCGTTCGTACACCGGCGAGGATTCCGTCGAATTTTCCTGCCACGGCTCCTCGGCGGTCGCGAGCCGCGCGCTCGCCACCCTCGAAGGGGCCGGATTCCTTCCCGCCTTGCCGGGAGAGTTCAGCTTCCGAGCCTTCATCAACGGAAAGACCGATCTCGTCAAGGCCGAGGCTGTGAACGAGCTTGCGGGAGCCCGCTGCGAATCGGCACGCGAGGATGCCCTCCTCCGTTTGGGCGGGGCCCTCTCCTCCGAGCTTTCCTCCGTGCGCGAAATGATGCTCGATCTCCTGGCTGAGGTGGAAGCCCGCCTGGATTACCCCGCCGACGAAACGGCCGACGAAGGTCTCGGCGGGGAATCGTCCTGGATGGGCAGGCTGTCGGCATGCGAAGCGCGGCTCTCGAAACTTTCGCGCAGCTATGTGAGCGGGAGGCTCAGGCAGGAGGGCGCCCTCGTGGTGGTGGCAGGCCTGCCCAACGCGGGAAAATCCAGCCTCTTCAACCTGGTCGTCAGGGAAGAGCGGGCGATCGTCAGTCCCGAACCCGGGACGACCCGCGACTGGCTCGAGGCTTGGATCGAAATGGGCGGCTATGCGGTGCGCCTTGTCGATACCGCGGGCCTGCGTCATGCCGCAGAAGGCGTGGAGGCCGAAGGGGTCCGCCGAAGCGTGGACCTCAGCGGCAGAGCCGACATAATAATCTATCTCGTCGACGGAAAGGCCGGCCTCGTGGCCGAGGACGAGGACTTCATCGCCCGACATCCGTCGGCGCTCAGGTTCTGGAACAAGACCGATGCGGCCGAATGTCATCCCACGCCTCCCGGCTGGCTGGCGCTGAGCGCCAGAAAGGGCCTGGGTCTCGAGGGTCTGGAATCGGCCATTCTCCAAATCCTTGACGCTTCGGCGGCTTCGCCCGGACAGGGGAATACGATGGAATCCCAGGTGCGCGTCGCGAGTTCCAGGCAGAAGGCCCTCCTGGACGATTGCCGAGAATCCATCCTCAGGGCGAAGGAGGGGGCCGAAGCCGGTGTTCCCCTGGACGCCACGGCCCTGGAGATCAGGGAAGCCTCGGGCATTCTCGGGGAAATCACGGGGGAAATCGTGAGCGAGGAAGTCTTCGACAGGATTTTCGGCTCATTCTGCCTGGGCAAGTGACGGAAAAGCGGAGCCCGTTCAAGTGAGGTCTATGTGAGCGATTTCGATGCGATCGTGACAGGGGGCGGGCATGCCGGAATCGAGGCAGCCCTCGCCCTCGCCCGTCTCGGCGCCCGTACCCTTCTCGTCACGCAGAATCCCGACACCATCGGAAAGATGTCCTGCAACCCGGCCATAGGCGGGCTGGCCAAGGGCAACCTCGTGCGCGAGATCGACGCGTTGGGAGGACAGATGGGCATCCTGGCCGACGCGACGGCCATACAGCTGAGGATGCTCAACCAGTCGCGTGGTTCGGCGGTGCAGGCGCCGCGGGCACAATCGGACAAGGCGCTCTATTCGGCGCTGGCCCGCAGGACTCTGGAGGGACAGGCCGGTCTCAGCATCCTCATGGACACCGTCGTCGACATCCTGACCGATTCCTCCGGGAAGAAAGCGGAGGGAGTCCTCACGGAGCGCGGCAGGAGGGTAGGCGCCAGGACCGTGGTCCTGACCACGGGCACTTTCATGGAGGCGAGGCTCTTCATCGGCCAGTGGACTGGATCGGGCGGCAGACTGGGCGAACCGGCGGCCATGGGCCTGGGCGACGCGCTCAGGGCGAAAGGTTTTCCCGTGGGAAGGATGAAGACGGGGACTCCTGCGCGCATCAAGGCTTCCAGCATCGATTTTTCCCGGCTCGAGATCCAGCATGGCGACGGTACCCCGATATTCTTCTCGTTCCTCGAACGCGACTGGCACAGGCCGGACCTGCCCTGCCACATCCTATGGACGAACGAGGGGACCCATGAAGCCATTCGCTCAGGCCTGGACCGCTCCCCGCTCTACTCGGGAGCCATCGTGGGCAAAGGTCCGCGCTATTGTCCTTCCATAGAGGACAAGGTCGTGCGGTTTCCCGACCGTCCGCGTCACCAGGTATTCGTGGAGCCCGAAGGAGAGTACACGGACGAAGTGTACCTGAATGGTTTATCGAGCTCGCTTCCCGAGGATGTGCAGAGGGCTTTCTACCGGAGTCTCCCGGGCTTCGCGAACGCCGAGATCGTAAGGCCGGCCTATGCCGTGGAATACGATTACCTGGCTCCTTCAGCCCTGTATGCGTCCCTGGAATCCAAGCTTATCTCCGGACTCTTCATCGCCGGCCAGACAAACGGCACCTCCGGCTATGAGGAAGCGGCCGCCCAGGGCATCATGGCGGGGATCAACGCCCGCAGGTACATCGACGGAAGCGATGCCCTCATCCTCGGCCGCGACGAGGCTTATATCGGCGTTCTCATCGACGATCTCGTCACCCTCTCGCCGAAGGAACCCTACCGCATGTTCACGAGCCGGGCCGAACGCAGGCTGGCGCTGAGGCAGGATTCCGCCGACTTGCGGCTCACGCCGATGGCGATCGCGATCGGTCTGGCTGACGAAGCGCGCAGGGATGTCTTCGAAAAGAGGCGAGCCGGCATCGACGAGTTGTCAGCCTTGCTGGAATCGCGCCGGATTTCTCCGGCGGACGGACTCGGCAACCCGGATTTCCTTCCCCACGTCGGGGAATCGCTCGCGACGGCCCTCAGGGATCCCCGCATCGGCGCGCTTGCCGACGCCGGTACGGGCTTGAAGGCTTTTTTGTCCTCGCTCATGCCGGAAAGCGCGGACTATCCCGATTCCTGGATAAGGACTGCCACCTTG
>CAZRYP010000020.1:2323-2605 GCA_964604295.1 uncultured Treponemataceae bacterium | reverse complement strand
GGGCTATCTCGAAAAGGAAGAGCGCCTTGCGGCGAGGGTGGATCGGTCGGAGCGTCTGAGGATCCCCGTCGGATTCGATTACGGGAGCGTCCTCGGCCTGTCCAGCGAGGCCAGGGAAAAGCTCGCGGGGGTGAATCCCCTCACCCTAGGCCAGGCATCACGTGTGCCCGGCGTGCGGAAATCGGATGCCGCGCTCCTCTATGTGGCTCTTGTGCGCAGATCTCCGCCCGAAGAAGACTGATCGGCCGGAAGCAGCTTCGCGGGCTCGCCCGAAAGAGGCGG
>CAZRYP010000020.1:0-2313 GCA_964604295.1 uncultured Treponemataceae bacterium | reverse complement strand
GCCTCTTTCCCCATCCGTTCAGCGGGGAAGCTCAGTTCTCTTCCTTCGCTATCCCGCAGAGTCCCGTCAGCTCGCTCTTGGCCCTTTCGAGGGCGTCGCTGTAATTGGCCCTCAAGGCTTCGAAATTCTGCTTGTAGAAGGCAGCGAATTCAGGATCGGCCATGGGATCGAGGCGTACGTCCTGCCCCATGCGCGCAGCCATCTGGCGCTCCTTCTCCTTGAGCTTCGGAGCCCATTGTGTGCGGATCGCCTGTTCGACCCTCTTCACTTCCTCCTGGTACTTGGAGAGGAAGGACGAAACCTGCTGCACAAGGGAAATCGCCTTCTTTTCGGCCGAGGCTCCGGCCAGGGCACCGAGGGAGGGCGCGACTCCGGCCAGCGCTCCCAGTCCCGTGCCTAGGGCGGACAATTTTTCCGTGTTGAAGAGTCCCGTGGGCAGCTGGATCTGGGCGATCAGAACGTCGAATATCGACTTCCTGAACAGCTCGCGGTTTTTTGCGTCGATGGCCTGAACCGCTTTCGCCAGGTTGGTGTTTTCCGGGTCGTCGAGGAATTTTCCCGCCGTCCTTCGTCCTTCCGTCTTTATCCTGCCCGCCTCGATGGCGACTTCATCCACTTCCAGATCTTTCGTACGCTCGAGGGCAAGCTCAAGGGCGCTCTTTATCAATGCCATCGGAAATCCTCCGTTCGAGCTTCGCTTCCTTCACGCAGGCGGCAAAGCTGATTATCTTGTCTCCGATACTCACGACGACTACGGCGGCGACGACCCATTCGATGACATTCTTCAGGAACATCGGCAGGCCACCCATTATCAGGCCGAGAACTTCGACGCTGTAGGCCACCATGATCGATGCGACCGCGACTTTTCCCATCCATGTCGTCTTGGGATCGATTTTCTGCCTTATGGCGATCAAAACCGCCATAAGCAGGACCTGAATGCCGAGCCGAAGGAGCACGAGTACCAGGAACCATATAGGTATGAGTCTATAATAGCGAAAAACGAGGGTGAGGACAATCAAGAGGCTGTAATCGCTGGCCGAATCCATCATCATGCCGACTTTCGTAACCTCGTTGTCTTTGCGCGAAATATATCCGTCGAGAAAATCGGTGATGAAAATGAAGACGACGAGAAGAAGGAGGGGGTATCGTATCCTGTAATGCTTGGCGGCTATGACCAGGAAGAGCAGGGTGGGCAGGGTGCTCACCCTGATCAGTGTGATTCTGTTCGCCAGGTTGATCGACGCGAGCTTCTCCTGTGTGGCCTCCTTGCGGAAGTCATCCCTGAAAAAAAGGAGGAGAAGATAGAGGAAGAGGTGGAAGCTGGAGCTGGTGACGAGGAATTCGACCCAGAATGTCGCGAAAAAGCCGCCAGGTATCGCGAAGGCGGAGAAAACGACGAATTGCGCGAATAAATAGAAGAGAATCGTTTTTGTGATGCTCCGGCGGAGGCTGTGCATGCGCAGCGGTTCGTCCATCGCCTCATACTACAACCTTGACAGGCGGCCTGTCAAATCCGTATTCTGTCGATATGACCAAGGCCGACAAGGTGACACTGAGCAGGATCATTCTTGCTCCGCTATTCTTCATATTATATAGATATCCGCTCTTGCCGTCCCTCCCGACGATCGTGCTCCTCTGGCTTCTTTTCTGGGTTATCGAAATCAGCGACCTGGTCGACGGACAGATAGCCCGCTCCTCCAGCCAGGTGAGCGATTTCGGGAAGCTTTTCGACCCCTTTGCCGATGTCCTCGCCCGCGTAACCTATTTTGTCTGCTTCGCCTTCAGCGGCATCATGCCTCTCTGGGTCTTCCTCATCATCCTTTACCGGGAATTCGGCATTCTCTTCATCAGGATGATGCTCAGCTTCAAGGGGATCGCCATGGGCGCGAGACCGGGCGGCAAGCTCAAGGCCGGCCTCTACATGGTTTCGGGGATGCTTTCCCTCCTTCTCGTGACCCTCGAGAGGCTTGCCCTTCTCCCCTCGTTCGTGCCCGCCCTTCGCACGACAGTGCTCGTCGCCTTCATCGCGGCGGGTTTCCTGGCCATCGCTTCCTTCGTCGATTACGTCCTCCAGTTCAGGAAACTGGCCGCGAAAAGCCCTAAAGCGCGTTTTTCCGCCTTTTCTCCTCCATCTCCCTTGACGAGGTTTTCATAATTCTGCTACTGTCCTCTTCGCTTCATGCAGCAATGTACGAGGCAAAAGTGCAAAGTTTGCCATTAAACAGCAAATTATGCAAAAGAGTGAAAATGAAAAATTCGCTCTTGACAAAGGTGAGGCAAGTTTGCTACCTTCATCGAGCGCTCCAGAGGGTA
>CAZRYP010000019.1:0-18242 GCA_964604295.1 uncultured Treponemataceae bacterium | reverse complement strand
CCCGGCATGAGGGAGGCTCCCTCCATGAAGAGGAAGGGGACGATGGCGACGCAGGATACGGTCACGAGAACGGCGAGCGCCAGGAATCCAGCTGCCCTGTGGATAAGGGCGCCGCCTCGCTGCGGCGGCAGGCCGGCGCGTTTTTTCTTCATCACATGTCCTCCCCGCTACCCGCCGCCCTTATCTGTATCCAGGCAAGGAAAAGGAGGGTGACGAAGAGGAGGAGGCTCATCACGCTCGCCCTTCCCAGGTTCTGTTCGACGATGGCCGTATTGTAGATGTTGAGGGTGAGGACGTTGATGGGCCTCAGGGGCGCCCCCCTCTGGGTGAAGAGATACTGGGTGGAAAAGGTCTTGAGGCTGCCCGTGAAGATCATCACGGAGACCAGGGCCATGGTCGGCTTGAGCAGGGGCATGGTGATGCGGGTGAGCCTCTGCCAGGCATTGGCCCCGTCGATGATCGAGGCTTCGATCACGCTCTGGGGAATCTTGCCGATTCCCGTGACGAAGAGGATGCAGTAATAGCCCATGGTTTTCCAGATGTACACGAGCATCGTGGAAACCTGGACCATGGCGGCGTCGGCAAGCCAGCGGTGGTCGATGCCCGGCGTCCCCATGATGCCGTTCAGGAATTGGTTGGCCAGGCCGCGGGGGTCGAACATGATGGCCCAGACGCTCGCGGTGACGACGGAGGAGAGGACGGCGGGCGAATACAGGGCCATCTGGAAGATCCTTCCGCCCTTCCTGCGCGAGGCGATGAGGACGCCCAGGAGGAGGGAAGCCACGAAAATGGGTCCGAAGACGCCCAGGCAGAAAGTAGCCGAGGCGCGCGCGGAGTTCCAGAAATCGGGGGAGGAGAGCACCTTCGCGTAATTCTGGAAGCCGATGAATTTCGGGGGCTTGAGGGAAAGAAGCCTCTTGTTGTGGAAGGAAGTCCAGATCGCGTAGAGGATGGGATAGAGGGAGAACATGGAGAAGAAGAGGAGGCCGGGGGCGACGAAAATCCACCCCCAGCCGTTTCTCTTGGCTTCAAGGGATCTCTTTGCACGAAGAAGCGGCATCATTGAGTTCCTGTCAGGCGCCGGAAGTGAGAGGCCGATCCCCCTGGGCATCGGCCTCGATTGTGCGGTTCATGCGATACGCCGGGATCGGGCCTCAGTCGGCCTCGTCCAGGACTGCCTGGGCGCTCTTGCGGAGCTTGTCGAGGGCCGCCTTGGGTTCCGCTCCCGCGAGCATGACGCTCTCGAAAGCTTCCTTGAGGAGGGCGTTCAGGCGGGAACTGCCCTTCCCGATGTAGACGATCTTGGCCGCGTCGAAGTCCTTCATGAACACGTCCGAATAGGGCATGGCCTTGAGGATGGCGGAATCGTTGAGCTTCTGGGTCGGCTGGACGACGGCCACCTTCTCCAGGTACTGGTCGCCATGGCCGAGCATGTAATCGAGAAGGATCCAGCTGGCTTCCTGCCTGAGCTTGTCGGACTGGACGTTGACCATATAGTAGTGGCCTGAATAATTGGCCGTCACGCGCCTCTTGGCGTCCTTCCACTGGGGGAAGGGCACGACCATCCAGTCCTTCGAATTGTAGAAGGAGGGATTGGAGGCCTTCATCCGCGCTTCCTGATAGAGCCCGGAGAACGACATGGCTATCAGTCCCGTGTTCTTGTCGAACTCCGTCCTGGCCGCCGTGTAGGTCGGAGAGCCGAGGTTCTTGGCTCCGGGACCGAAATCCTTGACGTACTGGAGAACCTTGAGCCATGCCGCATCGCCGATGATGGCGGTCTTGCCGTCCTTGGACACGAGCTCTCCGCCGAGCTGCTCGACCATGGGGACGAAGGTATTGGGATAGGCGTCGTAGCGGAAATCGAATCCGCGCCTCGTGATGATCTGCCCGTTGCGCTTCACGAGCTTCTCCGAGAGCGCCATGACGTCTTCCCAGGTCTTCGGGTAATCCTTGTCGGGATCGACGCCGACTTCGAGGAGCATCTTCCTGTTGACGAAGAGACACATGTTGGTGAGTTCGAGGGGAAGGCCGTAGATGTCGCCGTCGCGTGCCACGGCGGCGAGCATGCCGGGGAGATACTGGGCTTCGAGGTCCGAGGCATCCTTATAGCCTATGGCCTTGTAGTTGACGGGGGCTATCCGGCCGTTGTCCAGGAAGGAGACGGCGCTGGTGATGGCCACGTTGAAAATGTCGGGACCCTGATTGGCGGCGAAGGCCGTGGTGAGCGTCTCCAGGATCTTCCCCGAAGGATAGCTCGAGTACTTGACCGTGATGCCAGGATTGGCGGCCATGAACTCGGCGATGAACTTTTTCTCGAGGGGCGCGCGATTGGCGTCGTCATGAGTCCAGAAGTTGATCTCTATGCTCTTTCCCTTGAGACTGGGAACGGTGGGCGCCTGCGCGCATACGAGGGCAGCCGCTATCGCCATCAAGAAAAGGGAAATCATCACTCTCCTCATCTAAGTTCCTCCCGTGGAAACGATCCGGAGGGGCTGCGGCCCCTCCGTGATTCGTCACAGTGTACCCTCATTACCCGAAGGGCACAAGAAATTTTTTCCGCTTCGTGGAGATAGTGAAATAAAGTGCCGACAATGCTAGCATGGACCCTATGCCGAAAGCGGACCGCAGCGAGAAGCCCTCCCCGAAGGAGGGCGGAAATCCTCTGGATATCCTCATCGAGCAGGCTCTGGGAAACAGGACTTTTTCCGGCATAGCCTGCGGCGTCTGGGTGGATGGCAGTCCCGGATTCCTCAGGTACGGGGGGACGACCGATCCCCTGGCCTCAGCCGACACGTCGCCGAAATCCCGCCCGGTGAGCGCGGAAACCCTGTTCGACGCCGCTTCCCTCACGAAGCCTCTCGCAACCGCCCTCCTTGTCATGAAGGCCCGGGAATCGGGATCCCTCGACCTCGACGAGGCGCTCGGACATTATCTCCCGGAGGCCAATCCCCGCACGGCCGGCATTCCCATCCGCGAGCTCCTGACACATACGGGCGGCATGCCACCGATCCCTTTCCTGGAGCGCGGATTCCCTTCCCCGGAGAATTTGGACAGGAGGTCCGCGATATCCTGTCTTCTCTCTATCGAACCCGACAGGAAGCCCGGCAAGAAAGTCTCGTATTCCTGCACCGGATACATGCTTCTCGGACTCCTCCTGGAGAGGATCTCGGGAATGCTGCTGGGAGATCTCTATCGCCGCGAGATAGCCGAAACCCTGGGCCTGCCCAAGGCAAGCTTCACTCTCGGGATTGGGCCGGGAGGCGAACCTCTTCCCCTGCCCAACGCGGCTGCGACCGAATTCTGCCGGTGGAGGGGGCGCCGCGTCCTAGGCCAGGTCCATGACGAAAGCGCGTACTGCCTCGGCGGTCACGCCGGGAACGCGGGGCTCTTCGTTTCCCTGGAAGACGTCTTCCTCACGGCCTCACTCTTCCTGAACGGGGGTATGGCGGGAGGGGTCAGGTTTCTCGGCGAAAAGGCCATCGCCGACATGTCCACGGACAAGACGAAGGGACTCGGCGAGCGCCGATCCTTCGGATTCCGGCTTCACGATACCGGAACTTTCGAAGGCCCGCTCTGGCCGGAATCCTCCTTCGGACACACGGGTTTCACCGGCACGAGCGTGGCCGTCTCGCCCGAAGGGCGGATGATAGCCGTCATATTGTCGAACCGGGTGTACTACGGCAGGGATGAAACGACACGGAAAATGACGGATTTCAGGAACGCGTTCCATTCCCTCGCCTTCCGTGAATTCCTCGGTTGAAACGCCGAAGTCTTGTTCCGCCCCTATCAGCCGTGGCCTTGGGTAAAAAAATTCATGGGAGGCGTTGATAATACGCCGCCCCATGCCGATAATAGTGAGAGCGCGCAACGATCGGGCCATCGAATCCTGATTGTTCCCGCCCGCGGAGAATGGACACAAAACTCTTTAAGGGAGGATAGCGTATGAAATCGCAGGACAAGCAGAAATCGGCCGAGAAGAAAAAGCCGCAAAAGACGCTCAAGGAAAAGCGCGCCGAAAAAAAGGCAAAGAAGGATACCAAGACGGAAGAATGAGCGTGTTTCTGACCGCGACGAGGTCGCCGATGGCGGCCTCATCGCTTTTTATGGGACAGTCGACGTATTGAAATCCAAAGTTGGCGAAAAAATAATTACACATTTGTATTATTACATATTTGTGGCTACATTATTGTAATATTTGTATTCTGTTTTTATTCAGAAAAATTCAACCTCTAAGCATTTCGAGTCACAATTTCATGATTAACTACATAAATACTATATTTACCTACAACTTCGTATTATTTAATCAAACATTTTATCTTTCCTTTAATTGGCATGCTTCCTGCAGTTACCGGGTAACACTTTCCAGGAGGAAGCACCATGCACAAGAAGAGCGGAATGCTCATCGTACTCGGCCTCTGCGCGGCGGCCGGAGCCTCGGCCGAGGCAGCGGCCGGGACTATCGAGAGCCTCTCGGCGGCGACGGACATGCTCTGGCTGATCATCACCGGAGCGCTCGTGTTTTTCATGCAGGCCGGCTTCGCCCTCGTCGAGACAGGCCTGACGCGCGCCAAGAACGCCACGAACATCATCATGAAGAACCTGATGGATTTCTGCATAGGTTCGATCGTGTTCTGGGCGATCGGCTGGGGTTTCATGTATGGAGCCGACAGGCTGGGCGGATTCGTCGGCTTCTCGGACTTCTTCAAAGGCCCAATGTCGGATCCGTTGTTTTACCGCGACTGGTTTTTCCAGGTCGTCTTCGCCGCCACCTCGGCGACCATCGTGTCGGGAGCCATGGCCGAGCGGACCCAGTTCAAGTCCTACCTCATCTATACCGCCTTCATCTCGGCATTCATCTACCCAGTGTCGGGCCACTGGATATGGGGAGGCGGCTGGCTTTCCGGTCTCGGCTTCCACGATTTCGCTGGTTCGACGGTCGTCCACTCGGTGGGGGGCTGGGCAGCCCTCATGGGAGCGGCAGTCCTCGGTCCCAGGGCGGGAAAATACGTCAGGGCGGACGGCAAGATCAGCGTCAAGGCCTTCCCGGGCCACAACATCCCCCTCGCGGCCCTGGGGGTCTTCATCCTCTGGTTCGGTTGGTACGGATTCAACCCCGGCTCCACCCTGTCGGGGCTTAGCCTCGACATATCGCGCGTCGCGGTGACCACTACCCTCGCCGCCTCGGCCGGAGCTTGCTCCGCCCTCTTCTTCTCCTGGACCCTCTTCAAGAAACCCGACGCCTCGATGACGATGAACGGCGCCCTCGCGGGCCTCGTCGCCATCACCGCCCCCTGCGCAGTGGTCTCGCCGGGCGCGTCCATCGTCATCGGCGTTCTGGCGGGCATCCTCGTCGTCCTCTCGGTCGAATTCTTCGACAAGACCCTCAGGATCGACGATCCCGTGGGAGCCGTCTCGGTGCATATGGTGAACGGGATCTTCGGCACCCTCGCCGTGGGCATATGGGGCAACGTGGACGGAGTCGCCCTGGGACTCCTCCACGGCGGCGGCTTCCGCCTCCTGGGAATCCAGGCCCTGGGTGTCGCGGCTGTCGGTCTATGGTCCGGGGGCTTGAGCCTCATCCTCTTCCTCGCCATAAAAGCCGCCGTCGGCCTGCGCGTCTCCTCCAGGGACGAACTCATGGGCCTGGATCTCAGCGAGCACAAGTCTGAAGCCTATTCGGGCTTCCAGTTCTTCAGCAACATGTAAGGAGCCAAGGATGAAACTGATAGTCGCGTATATCCAGCCGCACATACTGAACGACGTGAAGCAGGAGCTGTACAAGGCCGAGGTGTACAAGATCTCGGTGACGAATGCCCTGGGCTGCGGCCAGCAGAAGGGCTACAGCGAGATCTACAGGGGGGTCGACGTCGAGGTGAACCTCCTGAAGAAGGTGAGGATAGAAATCGGCGTGAACGACAATTTCGTGAAGCCCACCGTGGATGCCATCATCCGGGGGGCACAGAGCGGGGAGATAGGGGACGGCAAGATATTCATCCTGCCGCTGGAGGAATGCATCAGGATCAGGACGGGGGAAACCGGTTCCGAGGCGATCGGCTGAAGGGGGGGGGCTATCCGGCCCCCCCGCCCTCAGTCCAGCGCCTCGAAGAGCCCCGCGGCGAGGACTGCGGCCTTCTCGCGCGCGCAGACGAAGACCGCCGCGTCGGGATCGTCGCAGGGCTGGCCGACCAGACTGCCCCCCAGCTTCGCCGCTGCCTCCCTCGCCGCGGCCAGACCTTTGGGACTCTTTCCCGCCCCCGACGCGAACACCGCGGTCATGCGAATCCGGTCGCCCGATTCGGGAGTCGTGGCCAGTCCCAGGAACGGAGGCACGGCCTCGCCCGCTCCTTCGGGGCCGATGAGGGTACCCTCCCCTTCGTCGAAGGTGGAACGCACCCGCATGCGGAGACCGCTCCGCTTGGCGAGGAGGGCCGATTTGTCGTGGAGAACCCTGGAGCCGTGGTTCGCGAGCCTGAACATGGAATCGTAATCCAGGAACTTCATGAAGGGTACGCCCTTGACGAGCCTGGGATCGGCTTTGGCCACTCCGGGGACATCCTTGTAGATGTCGACGAAATCGGCCCCGAGGGCCGCGCCGAGGGCTACCGCGCTCGTGTCGCTTCCACCCCTGCCCAGGGTGAGAAGGCGGCCCGACGCATCGACTCCCTGAAAGCCCGCGACGACGGGAACCTTCCCCTCGTCCAGGACCGTCCTCACGCGGGCCGCATCGATGCCCGCAGGCGCCGCGTCCCCGAAGGGACCTTCGGCCCCGATGCCCGCGGTATGGGCCGTCATCGGCACGGCCCCGATCCCCCTCGAGTTGAGGAGGGCGGCTATCACGCAGGCGGAGATGACTTCGCCGCAGGAGACCATCAGATCGCTCGTGAGCCCGTCCGCCCCGCCGGGGAATTCCTTCAGGAGATCGAGGAGGGTGTCGGTGGCGTAGGGATCGCCCCTGCGACCCATGGCGGACACGACGAGGACGACCCTGTCCCCCGCCTCCATGGCTTTGCGAACCTTGCCCGCCAGGAGTTCCCTGGAAGCCGTTTCGCCCAGCGAGGTACCGCCGAATTTCTGTATGATGAGCGCCATCCTAGACCTTCCTCGCCTTCAAGCCCCTGGCCGCCAGGGTTTCGGCAATCTGCACCGCGTTCAGGGCGGCGCCCTTGCGCAGGTTGTCGGAAACCACCCACATGTTGAGGCCGTGCGGCACGGTCGGATCCAGGCGGATCCTTCCCACGAAGACCTCGTCCCTGCCGTCGCAGTCCAGGGCTGTCGGATACACCAGGTTGGCGGGATCGTCCATGACCTTGATGCCAGGCGCGGCTTTCAGGACATCCATGACCTGGGCTAGGGTGAAGGGCTTTTCCGTCTCTATATTGATCGATTCCGAATGTCCCCTGAAGACGCCGACGCGGACCGCCGTCGGGCTGACCGCGATCGCGGGGTCGAGGATCTTATGCGTCTCGTGGACCATCTTCATCTCTTCCTTCGTGTATCCGTTGTCGAGGAACACGTCGATGTGGGGAAGGGCGTTGAAGAGGATCTGCCGCGGATAGACCGAAACCTCGACGGGCTTGCCTTCGGAGAATTGTCTCGCCTGGTTCCTGAGCTCGGCGATGGCCTGCGCTCCCGTACCCGATACGGCCTGGTAGGTGGCGACGACTATGCGTGTGATCTTGAAGGCGTCATGGATGGGCTTGGCCGCCACGAGCATCTGGATCGTCGAGCAGTTGGGATTGGCTATGATGCCTTTGTGCCCTTCCAGAGCCTGGGGATTCACTTCGGGCACGACGAGGGGAACGGCGGGGTCCATCCTCCACTGGCTCGAATTGTCTATGACGACCGCGCCCTCGGAGGCGGCGGCGGGGGCCAGCACGAGGCTCGCCTCGGCTCCGGCCGAGAAAAGGGCTATATCGACGTCGCCGAAGGCCCCGGGTTTCGCCGCCCTCACCTTCACTTCTTGTCCTCTGAAGAGCAGTGTCTTTCCGGCCATGGATTCCACGTCCATGGGAATGAGGGCGGAAACCGGGAAATTCCTCTGCTCCAGGGTCTTTATCATCTCCGTGCCGACGGCGCCCAGGGCGCCGACCACCGCTACTCTAAACCTTTCCATGCTTCCTCCGGATGCTGATTACTACTTCTGCGAATTCCCTCGGGAACTCGGCCGTCACGACAGCCGTCCTGTTGTTCCGGACGGGATTCGTCACAGAAATCACGAGACCCTCGCATACAGACTGTCCCTGCCGGTCCACCATCTCCGCTTCCTCGCCCGCGACGGGCAGGGGAAGATACTCCCAGGGGAAGCGAATCCTGGCCTTTTCGCCCTGGATGCTCTTGATGGTTATGGCGAGTCCGGGACAGGCGGGGATGCAAAGCCCGCAGAGCGTGCACTTCTCCCTGTCGATGAGGGGAAGATTCGTGATGGGGGAACCAACGGTGAGGGCTCCCTGGGGACAGCTCGTCTCGCAGGGGTTGCAGGGGATTTCCTCCACGCACTCTATGCAGACGCAGGCCCGTTTTTCGAGTTCCCCGGCCGAGGGGAGCATCCCCGCCCCGCTCAGTTCCTCGAGCGAGGGCGCACCCGTCGTCTTCAGCGTACCGTTCGCGCTCATCTGGCCGACCCCCCTTCCACGATCCTCTGTTTGGCCGCAAAGCGCTTCTGTCCGAAAACGCCCTGACGGAGGGACTTCAGCCTCTCCTTCGTCTCCTCGGTCCTGGCCTCCATGACAGCCTTGTCCATGTACCCCATGGCCCAGGCGGCATGGACTCCCGCCAGCCTTCCTTCCTCCATGGCCGTGCTCGCCTCCTCGACGCCGGCGATATCGCCGACGACATAGACGGATTCCAGGCTCGACCTCATGAATTCGTCATGGGCGGGCATGTTGCCCCCCAGTTCGGGGACATACATTTGCCTGCAGCCCGCGAGGCAGGAAAGTTCGATGGAGGGCGTCAACCCGACTGCCAGGCAGATGGCGTCCACCTCGAGGGTTTCCTCGGTTCCCGCTATGGGTCTGAAGCGTTCGTCTATCCTGGCGATGACCGCCCTTTCCACGCTCTCCCTTCCCTCGGCGCGGATTATCGTCGTGGAGCAACGGAAGGGAACGCCCGCGCGCCTCACCTTGGCCGTATGGACGCCATAGCCTCCCAGCCTGGGCAGAGCCTCGATGACGGCGACGACTTCGGCGCCGGCTTGCATGAGCTGGTAGGCCACGATGACGCCGACATTGCCCGATCCTATCATCAGCACTTTTTTGCCGGGGAGCACCCTGTGGACATTTATCAGGGTCTGGGCGCATCCCGCCGTCATGACACCCGGCAAGGTCCATCCGGGAAAGCTCAGCGCGTTCTCCGTCGCTCCCGTGGCCAGTATGAGGGCCGCGGCATCCAGGGTGTAGGAGCGCCCGCGATCCTCCACCGCCCAGAGCCTCAGGCCCTTCTCTATGCCCACCACTTCCGTCTTCAGCCGGACATCGATGCCGAGACGCAAGGATTCGGCGAGGAGCTCCCTGCCGATGTCGAAGCCTCTAACGCCGGCCTTGTGCTCCCGGGATCCGAAGAACTTGTGTATCTGCTTGAAGAGCTGTCCGCCGGGCTTGGAATTCTCGTCCATGAGGATGACCGGCGCTCCCGCCTTCTTGAGTTCTATGGCCGCGCAGAGTCCTGCCGGTCCCGCTCCGACCACTATGGCGGGTTTTTTCTCAGCGTCCATCGCCGCTCTCCGTTACATGCTCAGTCTTCCAGCTTCCCACGCCATGCTGACGTTCGACCGTCATGCCTTCCGCCACTTCCGTGACGCAAGTGCGGACTCCGGGAACCCCGTTCACCATCATGACACAGTCGGTGCAGCGTCCTATCCCGCAGAACATCCGCCTCGGCGAACCTTTTTTCGTGTAGCGGAATACATTGACGCCCGCGGCGATGAGAGCCGACATGATGGGTTCTCCCGGCCTGGCCTTCAGGGCCTTGCCCTCGAAGAAAATCGTCACTTCCTCGGTCGTCTCGAGCTCCCCGAGGATGGCGTGATGCTCTATCCTTGAACTTTCCATGAGACCGCTCCCTGTCATTTCAAAAGACCCAGGTCAGCCAAGGCCGCCGAAAGGATTCCGGTGACTTCGGCCGAAGCGTCCTTGAGAGGCGGGCGCAGGGAGCCCGCGTCGAAGCCGCAGAGCCGCAAGGCCCGCTTGACCGGCACGGGATTGGGCTGGAGGAAGAGGGCCCTGTTGATCGCCTGCAGCGTCAGGTGGATGGCCGCGGCTTCCTGGATCTCGCCGGCCAGGTACGCCTCGATCATCCTTTTCATGAGGCGCGCGGCTACGTGGCCCGTGACCGAGACCACGCCGTAAGCGCCTATCGCGAGGCTGGGCAGGGTGAGTGAATCCTCGCCCGTGTAGACCCGGAAGCCCGGAGCCGCGTCCCGCAGGACGACAGTCGTGTCGTCGAGATTGCCGGCCGCGTCCTTGAGCATGGTGATGTTCGGCACATCGCGGGACAGCCTGACGATGGTTTCCGGCCTAATGCTGATGGCCGTCCTGCCCGGAACGTTGTAGAGCATGGAGGGAATGCGCACCGACGAGGCTATGGCGGCGAAATGGTCGTAGAGCATACCCTGGTCGGGCTTGTTGTAGTAAGGCGCGACGAGGAGAAGTCCGTCGGCTCCCGCGTCCTCGGCGTCCTTCGCGTTGAGTATGGATGCCCTCGTGTCGTTCGTGCCCGCGTTGCCGATGAGGGGTACGTTCACGGCCTTCTTCACGGCCTTTATGAGATCCGTCTTTTCCTTGCGCGACAGGGTCGGCGATTCGCCCGTGGTTCCGCTCAGGACCAGGGCATCCACTCCCTCATCGACCAAGCGCCACGCGAGCGAGGCGGCCTTTCCGAGGTCGAGTTCCAGGTCCTCCCGGAAAGGGCTCGCCATGGCGACCATCAGTCTTCCGAATTCCATCGTGTATCCTCCGTGGTTGTTCGCAGTCGGCGAGGCTGCGATGCTCATTCATCCATCGATTGGATCGATACGGGTCTCACCGGCTGCCTGAAGGAGGATATCTCTATCTCCTCGGGTTTCAGATGCAGCTCCTCGGCCAGGATCCGCTCGACGAGGCGTCGGCAGGACCGTCCCTGGCAGATCCCCATCCCCGCCCTCGTCCACCTCTTGATTTCGATGACGCTCCGGGCCCCGGCGCGTATCGCGTCCCTTATTTCCTGCTCGGTGACTTCCTCGCAGCGACAGATATATCGTTGTTCGACCAACTCCCCTTGAGGAATGTCATGTTTTTCATCCTTTTCTGTTGACATTCAGTCTACTCCCTGTATTTGTCCCAGTAGTTGGTTACATCCTCGATGAGCGCATCCATATGGTGAATGAGGCTCGACTCAGCCGCGTCCTGGTCGTGAGCGCAGATAGCTTGAAGAATCGCGCTGTGTGCCTGCTGGTAAGGTGCATTCACTCTGCGGCGAAGGAACTCGAACAGCTCGGTCTGCTGTCCCATGGTTGCGAGAATCCCATAAAGGGCCAGTAGTGCCTTGTTGTGGGAAGCCACGGCAATCTCGCGGTGAAACGCGATGTCGATCTCCGCGATGCTTTCTCCTTTTTCCCTCTTCACCAACTGCTCATGTAAAATACCCTGTAGAACTTGTTTCTGCGCTTCGGTGATATTCTCCGCGGCCAGACGGACCGTCTCGCGCTCGATCGCCTTGCGGGCCTGAAGTACCATGATGTATTCTTCCATTACATTGCTGTTGATGAGAGTCTCCAGGTTTTCTCTCTGAACATTCATCGAATTTACGGCTTTGGCGTGTTTGATGGCCAGGAGGCCATTCTTGGTTATCACACGTCCCTGATTGCCTTTGCCTTCCACAAGATTCCGCTGCTCTAGGCTGTAAAGAATCCTGCCGATGGAAGCGGAACTTACCTGGAAATTCTTGGCTTCCAAGCTCTCCACAAGGCTCCATGAACCGATCGGTTCAGCCGAATCGCGCAAGCATTCCAGCACGACGAGTTCACGTGTATCGAGAACCCGCTTCATACCGGTGCTCCTGTACTGGACTTCAGGAATCGGGTCGGATCCAACTTCTCCAGATTGAACTCAGGCTTTTTCCTTTCTACCAGGTCAGCCACTACCCTTCCCGTGATGGGAGAAAGAGCTATGCCATCCCCCTCGTGTCCTGCGGCGATGAAAAAACCCGGATGATCGGGGAGTTCGCCAATTATTGGCATCCCGTCCGACGTGGAGGGCCTGAACCCTGCAAAAGTCCGTATGAAGTGGATGTCAGCCATGATGGGAAAGAACCGTTTCAGCTGCCTCGCCAAAAGCATGAGGGTTTCGGGATGGGTGGCCTTGTCGAAGCCTGCATCCTCCCTTGTGCTCCCGAGGAGGTAATTGCCGTTTTCCGTGCCCGTAAAGGCGAAACCGAGGCCCAACCTATCTTCCACAGTATCCGACTTCTTCTCGGTGTGGGAGCGCAGTTTGGATACGATATACTGCGCGCTCAGCACGTTCGTTTTCCCGACAGCGGGGATCGCCTCAGTGACCATGATCTGGCCCTTTCGCGGGCTGATGGGCAACTCGATGCCTATCAGTCTCGTCACTTCGTTCGTCCATGCGCCTGTGGCATTCACGACGCTCCCTGCTTCCACAGAATCTCCGGAAGAAAGTTGGATTTTCCAATGGCCCGCTTTCTGGGATATCGAAATCGGCTCGACTCCTCTCAGCAACCTCATGCCATTCTTTGTCGCGCCTGCGTAGAAGGCGTTCATGAGCCGCAACGGATTCACCTGCGAATCTCTCGTGCCATACGTGGAGGCTATCACGTGGGGCGATACGAAGGGTTGTATTTTCCTCAGCGCCTTGGCGTCGATGATCTCCACGTCCAGGCCGCATAGGGCCTGCTTCGTGACGAAGTCTTGCATGACCGCAAGCTGGTCTTCGTTCTCGATAAGAATGGTACCTCCCCTTGTCTCGAATTCAATATCACAGGGAAGCTCATTTCTTAGATCCTTGAAAAGCTCCAGGCTGCGCAAGGCCATTTCGAGCAGAAGCCCCGGCTTTTTGGTCTGAAGGAAGATCATGTCATCGCACGAACTGGAGGCTCCCGCACCGATCTCATGCTTTTCCACGATGAGGACTGTCCTGCCCCGCTTGGCAAGTTCGTACGCGGTCGATAATCCATTGACCCCTGAACCGAAAATAACGATGTCTGATTTGATTATCATGTCTATCCTATTTCCATGAAGAGCCCTGAATGTACATAGTTCGCAAGAGTCACAATATCGTAGACCGGTCTTCCGCAGGCCTGCTGTATTTCCAGCCGGAACGGAGGCATGTTTGTGCATTCCAGAACCACGAATCTGATATCAGGATCCGTTTTAACAAGATTGCTCGCGACCGCACAAAGTTCAGTCTTTACCGTACTTACATCGAGAGGCGCATCCGCCCCCCCCCTGTCGCCCCAATGAAGAAATACCCTTGTAAACTCCGGACTTTCGTCCATCCCGCTGACGGCGAGAGGGATGTCCCCAATTCCGCAGCCTTCGAAATGGGGCGCTCCCAGGGAAGCCTTGCGTGCCGTGAGTATGCCGACCTTCCCACGCTTGCCGCACATGCTGAAAAGAAACGGGATCTGCAGGAGGCTCGAGGCGAAGACTGGGACACCGACCGCGGCAGCGAGCTCTCGTTGGAACATGGCGAGAAAGCCGCAGCTCGTGGTTATGGCTTTTACGCCTTGCCTCTCGAGTTCCCTCGCGCCATCGACAAAGGGCTGAAGGAGTCCGGGGTCCGGTTCCCATACAATCCTGGACGGAACAGCGCCTTTCACCGTCAGGTATCTGACCGTGAAAGGAAAAGTCTTCGCGTTCCCGACATCTCCAAGAATCCTTGGGAAACGGGTGTCGAGCATTAGAATCCCGAGGTCTTCCCCGTAGTTGGTATAACCTCCGTGTGCGATCATACCTGGGCGTGTTCCGCAGTGAAGCTTTTGACAAGCTTCCTGTTGAGGAGATAAAAAGCCAGGAGAAAGGCTGATCCGACCACAATAACGATCATCGCGGGAGTGAAATTGGCCAAAAGGGATTTCTGGCAGGCAAGGATTACTATTGCAGCCGCAGCCATCGCAAGGAGGATGCGTAATGCGATGCTGATATGTTTGAAAAAATAGCCCGTGACGACCGACGCCGAAAAAGTGACCGCTATAAAAAGGAGCATTGCGGTGGCAATGATGACGAAGACCGGTCCCTGCATGATTATGGCGTTGTTATAGATGAAGACGAAGGGAATTATGTATCCCATGATGCCGGTAAGGCTGGCCTCCCAGCCAGTTTTCCACGCGTCGGCACCGGCTATCGATGCCGCGCAGTATGCGACTATAGCGTCCGGAGGCGTCAATTCCGCCAAAATTGCGAAGTAAAATACAAAAAGATGCGCGGGGAGGGTCGGTATACCGAGCGCATTCATTGCGGGAGCGCCGATGACGACGGATATGATATAGGCTGGTGTACAGGGCATGCCCAGACCCATGATGATGCAGGTGATCGCAACAAGGATCAGGGCAGGAAGCAGGAAGCCTCCCGAGAACTTGGAGACCAAGGTAGCGATTCCCAAACCAAGCCCCGTGTAGGAAATGATGCTGATGACAATGCCTGCTCCGGCGCACGTAATCGCGAGCATGATGCATTGGCGGCCGGAAGTCTCAAAAATTGCGAAGAGTTTCCTTGGCGTGAGCATCGTTGCTTTTTTGAAGAGACTCAAGATGAAGGTCGTGGCGATGGCCAGAGTGCAAGCTGCGAATGGCGAGAAGCCTTTAGAGAGCATCACGATAAGGACCACGAGAGGGAGGAGGAGGTAAGAATCCTTTATCAGCTGCTTCCAGGAAATCATGTCCTTCTCGTCCATAGGCCTAAGCTTGTCTTTCAGCGCTATGAAATGGACGCGCATGAAAATGCTTACATAGTAGAATGCTGCGGGCAGGAATGCGGCCAAGGCAATTGTCCAATAGGGAATGCCGGTGATCTCGGACATCACGAAGGCGGCGGCTCCCATGATCGGCGGCATGAGTTGGCCTCCCGTCGATGACGCGGCAGCGACCGCCGCAGCGAACTGCGGACGATAGCCGAGCTTTTTCATGAGGGGAATTGTAAAAGTACCGGTAGCATACATATTGGCAACTCCGACACCCGAGATCATGCCGAAGAGTCCTGATGCGACGACGGCCACCTTGGCCGCACCCCCCGGACCTCTACCGGCTACTCTTGAGGCAAAATCAGTAAAATATGCACCTGTTTTTGTCCCTTCAAGAAAGTTGCCGAAAATCACGAATATTGCCACGAAGGTCGCCATTATCCCCATGAGCGAGCCATAGATTCCCACGTCCTGGACGAGGTAGTTGAGTTCGATAAACCGCGCCAGGCTTAACTGCTTTGAGTAGAAGACTCCGGGAAGAAGGGGCGCTATCCAGACATAGACGATGAACCCGGAAATGAGGATTGCCATGGCCGGTACGACAGCGCGACGAACCGCTTCGAGAACCAGGATAATATTGAGGACGCCAAGGATTATCTCAACCGTCTTAACAGGATCGATCATGACCATGCGCATGTTCAGCGTATTGTTGAAGATGATGATATAAAGGGAAGGGAGAACCGACGCGAAGGCGAATACCCAGTCGAAAAAACTCGGCCTTTCCTTCGGGGATTTCTTTGCGGCGGGATAAAAAATGAAGCTGAGCGGCAGCAGGAAGAGCAGTGCGATTCCGCGTTGGATGCGTGGCTGAAAAATACCGAAGATCGCAGTGTACATAATGAAGACCGCAATCGCCGCGGACCAAATCCCGACAATTGTCTTGAGAGGTCCTGATAGCTTTCTCATCTTTTCCGCCTTGATTGGAGTGTGCTGAAAAATTCGCATGGGCACACCGGCAGGGAACCTCTCTCAGGCAGCAACGCGTACCTAGATGGTTATCGTCGCGCGGAAATCACCTTCCCGTTCCCTATGCCGGTGTCATACCAAAAATCTTATTTTACCGTTCCGACTTCCTTATAGTACCTCAAGGCACCCGGATGGAGGGGAACCTGAACGCTGGAGGCGGCTTTAAGGGGATCGAAAACTTTGTATCCCTGGCCAAGCTGCACGAGATAAGGCTTGTTCTCATTGAGGATCTTGGTTATCGCATAAGCCACTGCCTCGGGCATTTTAGGATTCACAAGGATCTCGGTAGACTGGGCGAATGTCTGCACGTCATTGGGAATGCCTTGGTATGTTCCGCCCGGTATCTTGGCAAGGCCTGATGCGCGGGTGACTACACCGGTACTCGCGGCAAAATGATCGATACAGTCATCCGAGAGCGACAGCAGCGTGGAGGGCCGGCTGATCGACATCTCCGTGATGATGGCAGCGGGAAGGCCAACACAAGTCAGCGCGTAATCCACATGCCTATCCTTGTAAAGTCCCGTCATGTCACCGTAAATAGCCTGGATGACTGTCCCGCCGTTCTTCTTGATCATGTCGAAGGTGACTCCGTAGTATGCGAGAAGATTCGAGATCAGTACGAGTTCTGAGGTCCCTGTCATAGGAGCAGCGACTTTGATCTTTTCTCCGTTCTTGATTTTCTTGGCAAAATCCTCGAACGTCGTGACATTCTGGTCTTTGGCTGCCAGAAAATGGTAGGGGTCGGCGGCCATGTTCCCCGCGATCGAGGCAATGTTCTTATATGCTTGCTTGAAAAGCGGCGCGGTCCCGTTGTATGCGGCCTTGTCCAGCCACGCGACGCCCCATGCCATGTCAGAGTCGCCCAGCGAGAGCGAGATGGGATTGGAAAGCCCACCGCCCGGTATAACCTTGATCGTGATGCGAGGCTCTTTCTGGTTTACCAGACTGGCAAAACCGCCGGCTACCGTGTACCATCCACCGCCCATGCCTCCGGCGACCCATGTGTAGGTTGCGGGCTTGATATCTGCGGGTGCCTGTTGTCCGACAGCGATTCCGAAAGCAGCACAAAGGAGTAGGAGGGTCATGACTGCTTTCCTGTAATTCTGCATACATAGCTCCTTGAAAAAAATTTCCGCTACTCTTCAACGGATGAGTAATGGTACGTCATGTTCCCGGAGCTGTCAATTTAAATAGTATAATAAAAATTCTTATGCGTCCTCGTTGACTCAAGGAAAGAAGCAGCGCTGCTGCAGCCATCCTGATCCATAGACTCAATGAAATCGACAGGAAAGCTTAAATAGCGCTTCGGCTCTTCATGCTTCGGACAAGATCAAGGGAAGTGTAATAGCCCGGTTCCTGTGTCAGGAGCCACCGAAGCGCAGTGATTGCGCCAGCGCCCAGCACTTTCCTGGACACCACGACATGATGGAGTTCAATGCTTTCTTCCTCTCCGCCATAGATGATCGTGTGCTCCCCGACCATGCTTCCGCAGCGGACGCATGAAATGCCGACATCGTTCTTGCGGCGCTTTTCCTTTTCCTTTGTGCGATCATATACAAAGCGCGATTCAGGAATCACATCTTTGATGATTTTCGAGATCGCTACAGCGGTTCCGCTGGGTGCGTCGAGCTTGCTGCGGTGGTGTTGCTCCACGATCTCTATATCCCAGTCTTTCAGGTATTCGGTAGCACTCCTGATGAGATCGAGGAAACACCAAACTCCGATGTGCATATTATAGGTATTGTATACCGGGATCTTTTCACCCGCAGCCTGGAGAAGCTCATAATGGGTTTTCTCCAATCCCGTAGTACCCACGATGAGGGGAATGTCATGACTTACACTGTACTTGCACAGTTTTTCTGTACATTCAGGAACGGAAAAATCTAAAATGGCGTCAGGCTTTTCATTGATTTCGTCAAGACTTGCGTATACCGGGAAGCCCTGGTCCTCGTCAGGAGCGAGATCGATCCCGGCAATTATACGAATGTCTTTTTCCTCTTCCGCCAGCTTGGCGAAATAACGACACATATTGCCCTTGGCGCCGTTCAATGCGACCTTGATCATGCGAGCTCCTTCCTTGATAGTAATGGTGAACAGACAGAAGATCGCTGCTACTCAGCTGATGAGTATTGTTGTGCCGGGTATCCAGACTTGTCAATGAGAATTCTTTTGGTTCAACCCGCTTTCGTAAAAGCTCGAATGCTTCTCAGAGCCGGTCGAAAAGAATTTCACCTGCAATTCCTGTAGCCAGCACATGGGTATCCCGAATCTCGGTCTCGTCGGCTGTCATCAGATCGGCGTCGAGGACGGTGAAGTCCGCCCACTTGC